>JABBNY010000200.1:0-4618 GCA_019352095.1 Acidobacteriota bacterium | reverse complement strand
GGAGGCGCAGTACGTACATGCGTATGTACACCGGTTACGCCAGAAACTCCACGATGAATCGGGCACCTTGATCCGAACGGTACCCGGCGTTGGCTACTACATCCAAACCAGTGATGCGCCACTCGTTACCTAACATCACTCTTCTCCACGACTATCAGTGGACCATTGAGTGAGGCCACCTGTTCTGTGAACACGCCACGACATCCAGTCCGACGCACGGACGATCGCGCGAACGGACGTACGCATTCGCGTAGAAGAGTTGACGAATCGTGCAAATTGGCGAGTTTGCGGGGCATCGGATGAACGATTTTGCGTGATGAACGGCCGAAATCCTAAAAGTGTGAATCCATGACTTTCAGAATCTATGAATCCATGGATAGTATGTAGGTATGGCCATCAACCGGATCGATCAACCGCTCTACGTAGCCAAAGCCGAACTATTTCGTTCCCTGGGCCACCCGGCTCGCATACGAATCTTGGAACTTCTCGTTGAGGCTGAACAGCCAGTGACGACCTTGCTCGCCGCTACCGGGCTCGAGCCGTCCTCACTCTCCCAGCACCTCAACGTCCTCAAACACACCGCGTTAGTTGAATCAAGCCGCAAGGGTAACGCGGTCACGTATCGGGTTACCGATCCCTCCGTCGGTCGATTCTTGAAGGCGGCGCGAGCGGTCCTCGCTTCAACCTTGGGTCGAGCCCGCCAGACTCTCGAGGACCTCGAGAATCCTCAGCCCTCGTGACGTCGTGGGCGCGCTGATGAACCCTGCGTGGTCGACAACACCACGTCGAGACCGAACATGACCTCACACAAGAGGGCTCCTCGCTCCATAGTCCGCACGATCTTCTCGAGGCCCGTCACCGAGACCACGAGTGGGCCGCCCCCGGTCAAACCGCCCACTACGACCTCGGTGGATCTTCGTGGTTCATTGCAACTTCGACACGTGGACGCCGGCTCCTGCAATGGATGCGAACTTGAGATTGCCTCTGCGTTCGGGCCGACCTATGACGCCGCTCGCTTCGGGGCGCGACTGGTCGCTTCGCCCCGCCACGCGGACGGTCTCTTGATCACCGGTGTCGTCACGAGGAACATGTACGGACCATTGGTTCGTGCACTCGCCGCTACTCCACAACCGAACGTCATCGTCGCGTGTGGTGACTGCGCGGTCAACGGGGGCATGTTCGCCAGCGCCTACGGTGTGGCGTCACGTCTTGACGAGATCGTCGAACCCGATGTCCGCATTGAAGGATGTCCGCCACACCCCAACGAGATCATTCACGCCCTTCGATCCCTCACCGAACTGTGACCATGGACATAGCGCTCGTGAGTTTGGCGCTCAGCCTCCTAGGTGCCCTCGCGGCGTTGATCCTGAAGGGCCAAGCGCGCGTCATCACGACGGCGCTCATCGGTGTGGCCGCGTGCCTGGGCGCGTTTGGCGCTGCGATCGGTGTGTTGACGAGCGGCCAGTCCGTCTCGTTTCACTCCGCACTTCTCCTGCCACTTTCTGGTGTTGACCTGACCCTTGACCCTTTGGGGGCCATTTTTGTCGCGGTGACCTCGCTGGTGGGTGTGGCGTCGTGCATCTACTACATCGGCTACGCGCGAGGAGAGTCGGGCTCTCGTCTCACAATGTCGATGTTCATGCTCTTTCTCTTTTCGCTCCTGCTCGTTCCAATGTCTTCAAGCGTGATGACTTGGATGTTCGCATGGGAGCTGATGGCGCTCAGCTCGATGCTGCTGATTACGACTGAACACCGTCACCACACGGCTGCGCGTCAGGCGGCACTCTGGTACGGAGTTATGACCCAGCTCGGCGCAGCGTCAATACTGCTCGGCTTTCTCATCATGGCTGCACCGGCGCACGGGCAGACCTTTTCACTGCTCGAACTACACGCGAGTGGCCTTTCGTCGCTCGAACGTTCTGCCGCGTTCGTGCTCTGCCTCATCGGGTTTTCGTCCAAGGCGGGCGCCGTGCCCTTGCATGTCTGGCTGCCGAAGGCGCACCCCGAGGCGCCAAGCCCGATCTCAGCACTGATGTCAGGCTCGATGGTGGCCTTGGGGATCTACGGGATCATCAGGGTAGGCGAAACGCTTCTTGGCGGCGGGGCGCTCTGGTGGTGGATGGTCGTGAGCTCACTCGGTGTGATGTCCGCACTCTTTGGCGCCCTTCACGCCACAACGAGCACCGATATCAAACGGCTCCTCGCCTACTCCACCATCGACGTCATGGGTCTGGTGCTTCTTGGGGTGGGTGCGGCTGGGGCATTGGCGGTGACCGGTCATCACGAAGTTGCCCATCTCGCCATGGTTGCGGCCCTCTTATTGATCGTTGCCCACAGCGCCTTCAAGGGATGTCTCTTTCTCGCCGCGGGCGCCATCGAACGTTCCACCGGTACGCGCAACCTCGACCAACTGGGAGGACTTCTCTCGCGAATTCCCTTCACGGCACTCCTCTTCGCAGTTGCGACCCTTTCGGTAATGGCGATCCCCCTCTTCAGCGGCTTCTCTTCAGAATGGCTGCTCTTCGAGGGACTCCTCGGCGGATTCGTCTCACACAACAGCGCGACATCAATCGCAATGCTCGTGAGCGTCATAGCGCTTGCCCTGACCGGTGGTCTCACTGCAATCGCCTTCGTCAAGGCGTTCGGTATCGCCTTTCTCGGGCAACCCCGAAGTATCAACGCAGCCGAAGCAATGGAAGTGGCACCTTCGATGAGGGTGGCGATGTTCATCTTGTGCGTTCCATCGCTCGTGCTGGGCCTCGCCCCTGGCAGTGTCTTACCCCTTCTTAACCGCGCGAGCAATACAGGCCTGCACTTTCACAGCAGTTCACCACTGGCGCGCAGTACCAGTCTCATCCTTCTCTCGTCGCGTGGCTCCATGGAGCCCTTGTTGATCCTTGGGATCGCGCTCACGACCTCACTCGCGCTATGGGGCGTACTGGCGAAGATTGCGCGACGCGACGTTCGACGCGTCGCATCGTGGAGTTCCGGACGTGATGTCTTGACGCCGCGTATGCAGTACACGGCGACGTCGTTCGCCGAACCGCTCCAGCGAGTCTTCGTTGACGTATTGCGACCCGACAATGATCTCGACGTCACTCACGAGAGTGAGTCTCGCTACTACGAACAGCACCTGGCGTTTCTCAATCGTGTCGATGACACGATTGAGAGTTCGATCTACCAACCACTCATCAATGCCGTTCGCCGAGCGGGCACGACGGCCCTTCGAGTGCAGAATGGCAGTATTCATCGCTATCTCGCGCTTGGCTTCATCGCACTCCTAGTGGTTCTGGTGGTCCTCGCATGACACTCTTCGCGACAGCTCCACTCGCCTATTCCATCGGTACATCGTTTCTACAAGTTGCGTTACTCGCACTAGGCGGGCCGCTGCTCCTTGGCCTCATGGACAAGCTCCGAGCTCGAGCGGAGGGTCGCCGGGGTGCGTCGGTCCTCCAACCATTGCGCGACATTCGAAAGTTGATGACCAAGGAGCGGCTGCACGCACACTTCTCGAGCGCCGTCCTTCCTCTCGCGCCGATCGTTCTGCTGGTCGCGACGGTTGTCGCCACTGCAATCACGCCGCTCGCCAGCACGCAACCGACACTCGCGCCAAGTGCTGACATCTACGTCATTGTCTATCTTCTGCTGACCGGCTCGATCGCTCTAGCCCTCGCGGGGCTCGATACGGGCACCGCGTTTGGAGGCATGGGCTCCAGCCGAGCCATGACGATAAGCGCGCTCGCGGAACCCGCATTGCTGGTGGCCGTGCTCGCCCTCTCTATCCAAGCGAGGACTTCGAACGTGCCAGCGATTATCTCGCGGACGCTCTCACATCCGACAATGTTGTCAAGTCCCACCCGACTCCTCGCACTAGTGGCGATCTTGATCGTGGTCATCGCCGAGACGGGTCGCCTACCCGTGGACAACCCCAGCACGCACCTTGAGCTGACGATGATCCATGAGGCGATGATCTTGGAATACGCCGGGCCCGAATTGGGTCTCGTGACCGTCGCATCAGCCATGCGCCTAGCACTGTTGTTCGCACTTGTTGCGAATTTGTTCATCCCTTGGGGCATCGCCACCAACTCCTCGCTTGGCTCACTCGCCATGGGCTCTCTCTGGCTCGTCATCAAGACCAGCGTCATCGCCGTTGGCGTGTCGTTTATGGAGGTGCACCGAGCGAAGCTGCGCCTCTTTCGTGTGCCCGAACTCTTGGCTGGCGGTTTCGTGCTGTCGGTACTCGCGGTCGTCACGGGGCTGGTGACCCGATGAGTTCATCCTCCTACATCGCCGCGCTTGAAATCTCTGGGGGCGCGGTACTCGTATTCGCGCTCATGACGCTCTGGCGCCGTGACGTCAAAGCAAACGTCACGATGTTGCGTCTCCAAGGCGTCTCACTCGCCGGCGTTGCCGGAGTACTTGCAGTGCATCAACACGACGTGGGACTCGGTGTCACTGCGGTGCTCGTGCTGAGCGTCAAAGGATTCGTGGCGCCTGAACTACTGCGTCGCGTGGTGCGACGCGATCCGCGCAGTCGCGAAACGTCGCCGCTCGTCAATGTGCCTGCATCGCTCGTCACTGCAGCCGCACTGATAGTCATCTCGTATGTCGTCAGAGA
>JABBNY010000199.1 GCA_019352095.1 Acidobacteriota bacterium | reverse complement strand
CGTGACGTGCGGTGGTGCATTCGACCACGCAACCGGAAGCTATTTGGCCAATGTCGTCGTCTTCACAAAGTACGCAGGTGTCGCGCACTGAGAGTTCCGTCAGACCTAGCCCGACGCGTCAGTCCTGACTAGCGACGCGACTGCAGTTCGGCGATGACGGCTTTACCGTTCGCTTGACCCTTGGTGAGCTTCATTACCTGACCAATGAAGAACTGCGCGAGCTTTTCGTCGCCCTCTCGGTACCGTGACCATTCGTCGGGGTTCTCCGCGATGAGCGTCTCGACGGTGCTGCCAAGCGAGTCGGACGACAATTGTTCGAAGCCTTTGGCGCTCGCTATCGCACTCGGATCCCCGCCGTGCGCGAGCAGTTCACCCAGCACGGTCTTGGCCTGGGTCGCCGAGAGTTGGCCCGACTGCTCCATGTGCAAGGTGGCGCAGAATGCTTCGATCGTCAAGTTCTCGATCCCCTCGAGCCCACCAGCCAATTCATTCGCCGCGCGCGCAAGCGCTAATACCGGATCAATCGTCGCGTCGATGGCCGCATTGACGAACCGCTCGAGGTTCAAGTCGATCACCACTTCGACGGCGTCGAGTTGAGCCGGCGTGGGTGCGCTCAAGCGAGCCTGCAAGGTGGTGCGACGCTCGGCCGGCATGGCCGGAAGCGCGAGACGGATACGGTCCTGCCAGGCCTGCTCCGGTGCAAGGTCCACCAAGTCGGGTTCTCGAAAATAGCGATAGTCCTCGGCTTCTTCCTTCGTTCGCATTGTGGAGGTCACACCGAGGTTCTCGTCCCAGTGGCGGGTCTCTTGTCGTATGACGCCCCCATCCTCGATCACCTCGACTTGTCGGAGCGCCTCATAGTCAATTGCGCGATGCAGGCTGCGAAGTGAATTCAGGTTCTTTATTTCACAGCGCGTGCCAAAGGGTTCGTTTGCCTTGCGAACAGACACGTTCGCGTCGATACGCATTGAACCTTCCTCCATGCGTCCGTCTGAGGCACCCGTCGCAATCAGGATCCCGCGAAGCTCCGACGCGTACGCGCGCGCCTGCGCAGACGACCTGATGTCTGGACCCGACACGATCTCAACGAGCGGCACTCCCGAGCGGTTGTAGTCGACGAGGGACCGGTCCGCACCATGAATGCGTCCGCTGCCACCCAGGTGTGTTGATTTGCCCGTGTCCTCTTCCAAGTGCGCGCGTTCGATCGTCACACGGCTGCCGTCGGGCAGATCGAGGTACCCACCAGAGTTGATCGGCAAGTCGTACTGGCTGATCTGGAAGTCCTTGGGCATATCGGGATAAAAATAGTTCTTTCGATGGAACGTCGATGGGGCGATCGTCGAGTGCAGCGCGATACCAATCGCCATCGCCAGTTCCACTGCACGCTCATTGAGCACCGGCAGCGAACCCGGCAACCCTAGGCACACCGGACACACATTGGTGTTCGGTTCTGCGCCGAAATGATTTGCGCACCCGCAGAACATCTTGGTCGCCGTCTTTAGCTCGGTGTGAACCTCCAGACCCACCACCATCTCCCACGAACCGGGCAACGTCATGATCCACGCTCCTCGCGCTCGAGCACTCGGGCGGCTGCGAACAACTGCGCTTCGCTTCGGCCTGGTCCGAGCAGTTGGACACCGGTTGGCAAACCCGCCTCTCCCGTCCCAAAGGGCACCGAAATCGCGGCTTCGCCCGCCAGATTGGTCGGGATTGTAAACACATCTGAGAGGTACATGGCCATTGGGTTGCTGGTCTTGGAACCAAAGGGGAACGCCACCGAAGGCGCGGTCGCGCCGATGAGCAGGTCGGCCTGGGCGTAGGCGCGTCGAAACGCGTCGATCATTTGAGTGCGGACCTTGAGCGCCTGCCCGTAGTAGGCATCAAAATACCCCGCCGACAAGGCGTACGTGCCGAGCATGATCCGTCGTTTCACTTCCGCACCAAAACCCGCGGTTCTGGTTGCTGTGTTCATTGCCTCGACATCCTCGCCATCAACGCGCAGCCCGAAACGGACCCCGTCGTAACGAGCCAAATTGCTCGACGCTTCGGCCGGCGCAATGAGGTAGTACGCGCTCAGTCCTAGTCGAAGTTCTGGAATCGAGAGTTCGATGATGGTAGCGCCCGCGTCCTTCAACACCTCAACGGCCCGAGTCACTGACGCAACGACGTCGGGGTCGGCACCGTCAATCAGTTCGCGCACGAGAGCAATCTGCTTACCCACGACGCCGTCCTCGACGTGCGCAGAAAGAGACGGCGCGGGTTCGGGCAGCGACGTCGAGTCCATGGGGTCGTGACCCGCAATCGTCTCGAGGAGAATCGCAGAGTCCATAACGGTCTTGGAGAAGGGGCCGATCTGGTCGAGTGAACTGGCGAACGCGATCAAACCGTATCGCGACACGAGGCCGTACGACGGCTTCACACCAATGAGGCCACACAGCGCCGCTGGTTGGCGGATCGAGCCACCGGTGTCACTGCCGAGGGCGACGGGTGTCATATCGGCTGCGACCGCGGCCGCCGAGCCACCCGACGAACCACCCGGCACTCGCGATGGGTCAAGCGGGTTACGCGTCGGCCCGAACGCCGAATTCTCGGTCGAGGATCCCATGGCGAACTCATCGAGGTTGGTCTTGCCCACCGGCACCGCACCTGCGGCCATTAGCCGAGTGATGACTGTCGCACTATAAGGAGGACGCCAACCTTCAAGGATCCGCGACGAACACGTCGTGGGGATGCCTACCTGGCACATGTTGTCCTTTATGGCAATCGGCACTCCCGCAAGCGGTCCTACGGACACGCCACGGGCAATCTTGTCGTCGATTTCGGCCGCGGCAGCCCGCGCGCCTTCCTCATCGACGTAGAGGAACACGTTCAGTTCGTCATTGCGCGCGTGAATCACTGCGAGTGATGCGTCGAGCTCACGTAGAGCGGAACTCGCTCCACTTTGCACGTCGAGGGCAATCTGCTGGGCCGATTTCACGGAGCTTCTCCCATGATGCGAGGAACCGCAAACCGACCGTCTTCGGCATCAGGGGCCATAGCGAGTACTACGTCACGGCTCAGACTCGGACGCACAATGTCATCGCGAACCACGTTGATCAATCCGAACGGGTGCGCGGTCGGTGCGACGTCATCGAGTTGCAGCGTGCTCATATCGTTCGCGTGCTCGAGGATCTGACCGAGTTGCTCGGTGTACAACTCCAACTCCTCTTCGCTCAATGAGAGGCGGGCCAGCTTCGCGACGTGCGCGACGTCTTCGCGGCGTAGGAGTGACGTCATGGTTTCATCATCCGATCGAAGAACGAAATCGTGGCCGACACGACCACTTCTCGGTCATTGTCCATTGTGGCGACGTGGTACGACTCCTCGAGCCAGATTCGCTCGACCGGACCACTCACCTTCTCAACGATGTCGTCGCCGTTGTCCGAGGTCACCACGTGATCCTCGCGGCTCGACAGCAAGAGGGTCGGTGCGGTGATTGACGCAAGGTTCGCGTTCACCGACTTCATCGCCTCGAAGAGGCTCGCCGCGCACGCGAGCGGTGTCGCGTCGTAGGAGGCTTCGACGGGGCCCTCCATCTTGATATCGGAACCGATTGAATCAATCGTTGCGAGGCCCGACTCGAGCAGCGCGTTCAAACCGTCGACCATCTCTTGGACGGGGGGCTTAACGAGGGGATTAATGAACACGCACGCGGCCACATCGCGACGGACCTGCGCGACGTACGCGGCCAGCCCGCCACCCATCGAAAGGCCCACGACGCCCACTCGATCACAGCGCTCACGAAGCGCGTCATACGCCGCGACCGCGGCACCAGACCAGTCCGACCAGTCGGTCGTCATCATGTCCTCAATCGACGTACCGTGACCGGGCAACCGAGGCAGTTCAACGCTGTAGCCCGATTTCGCAATTCGTTCGGCGAGCGGGCGCATCGACGCCGGATTACCCGTGAATCCGTGCAGTACGAGGACTCCCACTGGCCCGTTAATCTCCGAAAACGGTTCGCATCCCGGCATGATCGCAGTAGTCATAGGGTTAAAGACTATCGGCAGACTTACGCCTTCTGTTTCGATCGCTCTCGTGGTACCGATCGCATGAAGTATCCACCAACGATTCCCACTGCCGCGACGCACGCACCGATCACGAACGGGAGATGAAACGTCTCGAGGAGTGCCGGACCCGGCGCGGCACCGTTAAGCCCGTGGCGACGTACCTCGGCCTGCTGGACCGTCTCAAGAATCTGAATGCCAGCGACCTCGCCCACTTGGGTCGCCAACATCTGCGCCGCGGACATGACGCCGAATTCACTCGGCAGGACTTCGTTCGCCATCGCCGAGCTCGTCGATGGCATGGCGACGCCCATACCCAGTCCCGAAAGACCGAGCGCCAGGGCAATGAACCACACCCCCGAACTCGGATGCAGCATGGCGAAGAGCACGAGGGACAGGGTCAGAAAGACCGCACCCGCAAACGCGCTGATGCGCTCACCAATGCGCACCGCGACGTACCCGGCGATTGGCGAGCAGAGCGAGAACGTAATGGGACGAGCGATTGCAAGAGCGCCCACGCGTGGAATCGAATACTTGTAGCCCTGCTCCATTACCAGTGGGAAGAGGAAGAACGCGCCGAAATACGCGAAGTTGCCCGACGCACGAAGAATCATCGGCATGACGAAGTTTCTTCGTGCGAAGTAGTGCGCGGGGATCAATGGGTTCTTGGCGTGACGTATGCGGTAGACGAATGTCGTGGTCATGATGAGTGCCGCAACGAAACACGACACGGTGCCGAGGCTGGTCCAGCCAACGCTCGGTCCGATGGAGAGCGCCAGCATGAACGTGCCCACGGCGAACGAGAGCGACCAACTGCCGACCCAATCCATCTTCTTAAACTCACGTCGCGCTTCGAGCTTCCTCTGCTCTTCCTCCTCATCGAGCCCTCGTCGACGCGGCAGCAGGACCATCACAACAGCTCTGCTTTTTTTAATCAAAT
>JABBNY010000198.1 GCA_019352095.1 Acidobacteriota bacterium | reverse complement strand
CAAGTCTTCGACCTGGTCGAGTTGATGGCTGGAGAAGAGAACACACCGTCCCGATCGCGCCCGCTCGGTGAGTACCTCTCCAATGGCGTCGATGCCTGACGGGTCCAGTCCGGCGAGCGGTTCGTCCAAGATCAGTAATTCGGGGTCGTGGAGCAGCGCCGCCGCCATCTGGACTCGTTGCTGGTTCCCGTGGGAGAGCGCTTCGACTTTGCTCGTGGCCCGGTCGGCGATGCCCAGGCGATCGAGCCACGTCTCGGCGACCGAGGAAGCGTCGTTCGCGCTCATCCCGTGCAGTCTGCCGAGATACTGGAGTTGTTCGCCGACGAGCATGCCCGGATAGAGGCCGCGCTCTTCTGGCATGTAACCGAAGCGCCGTCGCTGTACTTGAGTGACGGGCGAACCGTTCCAGGTGATGGTGCCGGTGTCGAGGTCCGTGAGATCGAAGATCGCCCGCATGGTCGTCGTCTTGCCCGCGCCATTGGGTCCGAGGAATCCGACCACCTGGCCCGCCGGTACCTCGAAGCTGAGGTGGTCGAGCGCGGTCACCGCTCCAAATCGACGACTGAGATTGTCTACTTGGAGAACATGCGCCACTTTAGTGACACTATCCATGATTTGAATGTCGAATGATCACACGGTATCGGTCCGTCTGTGCGAGCGCGTGGCGCTCTGCGACGTCGCGTTCACTTCATCGACCCTGCGGCGTAGAGATCGCGGTGGCGCGGTTGCGAGTTCGCCAACGGTTTTCAGATCTGCGAATCGCGAGCACTGAGACGGACGTTGGTGCTCCTCAGGCCGAAGGAATTCGTGGCGATCTCTTCGATACGCCGAGATGACCATCGAGAAGGTAGCGCGAGATGCGGTCGCGACCCGCAGAGATGCCAATGCGTGCGGACCGCGCTACGGCGACGTCGCTGAATGGGGGCGACCAGAAACTGACGCGACCCTGCGACCTAGAACAGCAGTCGGTGCCGTTGTCCTCGCCGGTGATGCCAAGCCCTCGCGTCAGTAGACCTGGGCCCCGTAGTAATCCCTCGCGCTCATCGAGGGGCGCGCCATTGAGTGTGGGTAGGAGCTGTGCGGCTCGAAGGAGTACCGCGCTCGCCGTCCCCTCGGTCCCGGTCACGACATTCATGCACCAGTGGACGCCGTAACTGAGATACACATACAAGTACCCGGCGGGCCCGAACATGATCGCGCTGCGCGGGGTCGGACCTCGAAAGGCGTGCGATGCCGGGTCATCCTCACCACCATAGGCCTCGGTCTCAACGATGCGCGCCCGTACTGTGCCACCCTCGCCGCGTACGACGATCAGCGAACCAATGAGATCGAGCGCGACTGTATCAGGGTGTCGCTCGAAGAACTGTCGCTCACATTGACGCATCTGTCTCAACTTGCCTTGAAGTGCCATTCAAGTTCCAAACTTCACTGTTTCAAATCCTGGCACGCATTGTGAATGCCGGTCCACCGGTACCGAGATCTATCTTGATCGACGTAATACTGGAGACCTCCGCCAGGGTCTTTCGAATGCGTTGTGAAGGGGCTCGGTCATGTTTCGCTTGACACATGGTGAACGACCTGTGGATCATTAGGTCTCTCGAACGCCGTCGACTGCCAGGATCTCGACCCGATACTTAAAGCACACCACGCTGTTGTGCCACGTACTCGACTAGTGGCTCTGCACTGAAATGTATCGCACACCCGCTCACTAGACGCCTGGACAAGTGAGCGGGTGTGGCGTGAGAGCGAGGTTCCGCAACGATGATTGGACGCACCCTTACGTTCAGCCAGCGGGTTCCTGGTGCATCTCTTTGAACGTGAGCAGACTCGGCGCGAACTTGTGCGCGGTACGGTCGACATCGACGTGCACGACCGCGGGTCCACCACAGTCGCGAGCCTTCTGGAGTGCGGAACGCAACTCGCCGGCATCCGAGACGCGGATGCCGAATGCGCCCATGCTCTCGGCCATCAGGTCGTAGCGAATCTCGCCAAAGTCGGTGTTGATGAGCTCCTCATCAGACAGGCCGCCCTCCAGGAGGAGCTTGTCCGAATTGAGGGCGAACTCCTGGTTCACCTTGACCATGCCCCACGCCCGATCGACCGCGATGATGACCACGATCGGCACCTTGTAGCGAACGGCGGTCTCGATCTCTTGTGGATGGAAACCGAACGCGCCGTCACCCGTGATGCACACCACGCGACGATCGGGCGCTGCGATCGAGGCACCGAGGGCTTGTGCGACGCCGGCGCCGAGCATGCCGAACTTGTACGTCGAGAGCATCGAATGTGGCCGTCGAACCTCGTGGTACAGATTGGCCCAGACTGCCGTGTTGCCACCATCGATGACGAGAACGGTGTCGTCATCGAACACCTCCTGGCACGCCGAGGCGAGGTGTGAACTGTGCAGGGGTGATCCAATGGTGGCGAGCGCGACATCGAGTGTCTGTCGTGCATCTGAGCGCGACTGCACATACTGGTCGACGCGGTGGGCTCTCGTAGTACGACGAGATGCGAGGTCGCGACCCGCGAGTACCTCGGCCAACTGGGCGAGGAATGTCTTCACGTCGGCGACGATGGCGAGGTCGACGGGTTTGTTCACGCCGAGCATCTCTTCGTCCACGTCCACTTGAATCATGCGCTGTTCCAACGCGCGGCGCCAATAGGGCGCCTTGCCCCACCAGTCCGTCTCGCCAATGCGACTCCCGAGCGCGAGTATGAGGTCCGACTCATTGCGCGCATGATTGACGAGATCGGTGGCCCACATGGGGAGGGCCAAGCGGTTTCGCTCGTCAATGACGTCGCGTCCAGCCCAACTCGTGGTGACGGGAGCCTCGAGCAGCGTGGCCACTCGCAGGAGTTCGTCCGTTGCACGACCGTGCAACACGCCGCTCCCCGCGTGAATCAGCGGGTGCTCGGCTTCGATGAGCAAGTCGGCCGCCCGCTCGACGAGTTCTTTGGACGCGTCGAGCGGTGCCATTCGTCGGTACCGCTGGGGTTCGACGTCGACGTACATCGGGTTCACCTCGAACTGGCCGTTCATGATGTCTTCGGGCACCGTCAGGTGCACGACCCCGGGTCGTCCTCGCCAGGAACGTCGAAACGCTTGACGCATGAGTTCGGGGAGTCGTTCGAACGACAACGCCGCCTCGCTCCATTTGGCCATTGGTCGGATCACCGCCGGCTGGTCGAAGTATTGGTACGCACCCCCACGGTCGGGGCCGACGATGCCGTGTCGGCGCCAACTCGTGATGAGCAGTACTCGGTTCCCCTCACCGTTCTCCACCGCAACGCCCGGTAGCGCGTTCGCGACACCCGGACCATTGCTCGCAATGGCGACGCCGAGCTTTCCGGTGATACGCGCGTACGCTCCCGCCATGTGTAGCGCGGTCGTCTCGTGGCGCGGCGTTATCAGTCGGATTCCGTGGTGGCCCAACTGCGAATAGAGACCGAAGTAGCTTCCGTCGATGATGCCAAAAACCACGTCCACGCCCTCGGCCGCCAGTAATTGGGCGATGTGCTCGCCCCCGTTTTTCGATCTCATGGTTTCCCCTCTCTAAGGTCGTTGGGCCAATCACTGGTGATTCGTTCGGGTGCATCGCGGATTTGATGTCAGGGACTGGGATGCCCGAGGCGGAATCGCTCGACCATGCTCTTGGCCAGTGGTGCGTGATCGAAGGCACCACTGGCGATCCGTTTGGCGACGGTCTTACTCACGATGCGGTCGCTGAGACGCGGCAGATGGCGACCGAGAAAGAACTCCACACGTCCGCGCCGCGACGTCGCCACGTCGCGGTAACGTCCGGTCGCGGCGCGCAGCACGGCGTCGATGATTCCCTCGAGCGGTTCGAAACGAGACACTCCTTCAAGTGAGAGTCCGGCGTCGGCGGTTGAGTCGTGTATGGGACTTCGCACCATGCTCGGGTACACGCAGGTGACCCCGACCAACGGCGCAAGCTCGAGACGCAGCGCGTCGGCGTAGGCAACCAGTGCTCGCTTCGAGACGCCGTAGGCGGCCGCGAGTGGCAACGGGACCACGACCATCCGCGAGGCCAGCATGACCACCTGGCCGCGGCTCGCCGACAAGGCGTCGGCGCAGGCAGCACTGACCCGCCAGGCACCGAAGAGGTTCACTTCCACCTGCTGGCGCACGATTTCGTCTGGCGCCGCTGCAGCCGCCGCTGGTCCGCCGATGCCAGCATTGTTGATCAGAAGATCTAAACCACCTAAGCGTTCGATGGCACGCGCGCACGCTTCCGCCACCGAATCATTGTTGGTGACGTCGCACGCGAGCACGAGTGGCTCCTCGCTCGCGACGAGGTCGAGCCCGATGACTATCGCACCGCGAGCTTCCAAGGCGGCGGTGATAGCGCGGCCGAATGTCCCTGAGGCTCCCGTGATGATGACTCGTGTGCCCTCCACGCGCCGGAGCGTAGCATAGGAAATCTGCTGGGTTTTCTGGCATGGCGCGCGAGTAACCGGCTCTACTCAGAGCAAGCGTCATCAAAAACGCCGTGCCAAGAGAACCCACATCCAGGGTCGCACACGTGAGCCCTCGGCCGGCTCTTCAGCCGGTTTAAGTCCACGCGATGCGCACGACCCCAGTTCGGTCTTCGCTCGTTTCATCCTCGTAGCGCAACTTCCTCGCGTGCCAGTTCCATCGTGTTCGATGGTGTCTACTGCGCACTCACTAACACCGGGCTCTTCGAGGGCGAGTAAGCATTAGCTCACGTAGCGAAGCCGGGCTCTTCGAGGGCGAGTAAGCATTAGCTCACGTAGCGAAGCGTGCATGCCCAAGCGTCCACGTTGACTGACAGCTTCAATGAGACCATGTTCGCTGCTCGAACTTGTTGTCGGTTGTTGAACGGAGCCGTAGGATGCCGACGGAGGCAGTTTGTCTTCAGTGTTAGAAGCGAGTGACCATGTCCAGCGAAGACCTACACGCACCGCGAGAGCGATTGAGCGATCAGACAATTGCCACGCATCAGGCGATTGTCTCATTGA
>JABBNY010000008.1:27115-28584 GCA_019352095.1 Acidobacteriota bacterium | reverse complement strand
CCGACGGCAGTGGCGCGCGCGACGCCACTGCCGGTGACGACGAAACTCCCCGACAGGACCGGGTCACCCGCTGCCTTGGTGACCGCATCAGGCTCACCACTGAGGAGCGACTCGTCGATCTCGAGTCCCGTCGATTCAAGGACCACCGCGTCGATCGGCACCTGGTCGCCAGGACGAAGTTCCAGCACGTCATCGAGCACCACGTCTTGAACCGCGATGTCCTGCGCACCAGCGTCGTGGGCGTCACGGCGTCGCACGTGGGCGCGTGGCGCGCTCAGAATCGCGAGCCGCTCGAGGGTCATCTTGGCGCGCAGCTCCTGGGTAATACCAATGGCGGTGTTGGTGACGAGCACGATGCCAAAGAGTCCGTCCTGGACCGGACCGACGATGGCGACGACCACGAAGAGCGAACCGAGGATGGCGTTGAATCGGGTGAACACATTCGCCCGAGCGATCTGAGCGAGCGAGCGTCCACTCGACGGTGGCGTGGCGTTCACGTGACCGTCGAGGACCCGACGTTCGACCTCTTCGTTGCTGAGCCCGGACATGTTGCTATCACGCACGCTCGCCATAGAAGTAAACCTAGGAGAAGTCGACGACCTTCACCAGACAAGACGAGCGGATCGGCCCCGGCGACGCTTCAACCAGTGGACTACGCCGCACGCGCCAGTCGGCGCGAACTGACGAGGAACGAGCTCGCGATGCCTGACGCGACCGCCATCGCCGCACAAAAGAACCACAGGTGATGAAACCTGGTGAGGGCCACCAGTGGGCTCTGGGGGGCGCCGAGCAGAACGACGAGCAGCGCCACGCCCAACGCGCCACCGATCTGACGCGCGGTCTGATTGACAGCACTGCCGACCGCGTAGCGCTCGGCCGTGAGACTCGACACCGCCGTAGCGCCGAGCACCGGAAACGTGAGTCCGATGCCAAGGCCCATGACGAGGGTCGCGGGTAACCACC
Source organism: Acidobacteriota bacterium (assembly GCA_019352095.1). Taxonomy (GTDB): domain Bacteria; phylum Actinomycetota; class Acidimicrobiia; order Acidimicrobiales; family RAAP-2; genus RAAP-2. The sequence goes on along the minus strand of JABBNY010000008.1, from coordinate 27,621 downwards.
GCGTCAGGAACTCCGGGTGGAGCCCCACGCGAAGAGCGAACATGCCTAGACCGAGTGCGAAGGTCGAGAACCCGACGAGCAGTATCCGGCGAAACCCGATCCTCGCCGCGAGTCGACCCGCCGGCCCGGCCACCGTCGCCACCACCAGTGGTCCCGGGGTCACGGCGAGACCCGCTTTGATGATCGAAAAGTGCCACACGCTCGTGAGGAACAAGATGTTGCCAAGCAGCATCGCGAAAAAGCCCATCGCGTACAAAAGGGTGGCGACGTTGGCGACCCCGAAGGTACGCGCGCGAAAGAGGGTGAGGTCCAAGACGGGCTCGGGGTGGTGCGCGCATCGGTAGGTGAACCACGCGCCCAATGCGAGTGACGTTCCCACCGCGACCAGCACCCGCACGCTCACCCAGCCCCAACTCGGCCCCTCACTGATCCCGAGCACCAGCGAGGCGAGCGCGCCAAGGATGAGGACCGCGCCGAGGTAATCGGGGGCGCGGTGGTCGACGTCG
>JABBNY010000008.1:24969-27105 GCA_019352095.1 Acidobacteriota bacterium | reverse complement strand
GTTCACTTTCCACGAGCACGCGCCGACCCATGACGTACGCACCCGCCCCCACGGGAATATTGACGAGGAACACCCAACGCCATCCACCGACGCTCACGAGCGTCGCGCCGAGCGTTGGCCCCGTCGCGACCGCCAGCGCGCCAATACCCGCCCAGAGCGACACGATGTGCGTGCGCCGCTCGCTCGGATACGCGCCCAGTAAGAGACTGAGTGACGCGGGCAGCATCGCGGCCGCCCCCGCCCCCTGGACAACGCGACCCGCGATGAGCAGCGGCACTGATGGCGCGAGCGCGCAGAGTGCAGAACCACCACAGAACACCGCGAGCCCGACGTTGAAGATCCTCCGGCTCCCGAGTCGATCCGCCGTTCGTCCCGCGATCACTAAAAGCGCACCGAAAGTGATCGAGTAACCCGTGATCACCCACGCCAACGCCGCCGTTGGGTCGCTGGAAAAACTGCGCTCGAGGGCCGGGAAGGCAACGTTGACGATCGAGAGGTCGAGTGACCCCATGAAGGCCCCGAGCGACGTCACAAAGAACACCAATCGACGCAGATGCACGACGTGTCGATCGACGTCGTCGTTCGTAGTGAGTTGCTTCACAAAATTGACAATATCACCTTGGATTGCGTCATGCAACTCACTAGACTGAAGTCATGGAACGAAAGAGTTTCTCGCAGATGGACTGCTCGGTGGCCCAATGTCTTGAGGTGACCGGCGAGTGGTGGTCGATGTTGATTGTACGCGACGCGCTGCTTGGCGTGACCCGGTTCGACGCCTTCCAAAAGCGTCTGGGGATCGCGCGCAACATCCTCCAACAACGCCTCGAGAGCCTGGTCGCGGGCGGTGTCATGGAACGTTCGGCGTACTGCGAACATCCGCTGCGCTTCGACTACCGGCTCACCCAAAAGGGACGCGACCTCTGGCCGGTCATCAACGCCATGCGACAGTGGGGCGACACGTACGCCGCGCCCAACGGCGCGCCCGTGCTCATGATCCATCGAGACTGTGGCCACGAGGCCTCGGGCGTTGTTGTCTGCAGCGAGTGCGCGATGCCCATGAGCGCAGGCAACACCCGCATCGTCGCCAGTCCCTCGCGCGAACCAAGCGCGGTACTCCCCTAGGGGGGTGCACTTCCTGGAGGCGGCGTCCGGATTCGAACCGGAGTACGGGGCTTTGCAGGCCCCTGCCTAACCACTCGGCCACGCCGCCAGAAGAGTCCATCTTACTCGGCGCGTCACGAGCGCCCGGCGCTAGTGCGACTTGGCTCGTCCGCGAAAGAACAGGTACGTCACGTAGATGATGGCCCCGAGCACCAGCAGTTCGATCAGGAGATGAAACGCAGTGAAGACGAATCCAATGATGGAGAGCAGCGTAACAAAGGCCACGAGCACCACGATCACTAACAACACCGTCTTGAATGCCGTCATCTCAACCAGTCCTCCGCTCTTTCACAGCGTACGCACACTCTATGGGTACTTCGCGCTGGTTAGTCTGGAAACATGATCAGACGTGTAGGAATTGCCCTCGTCGCGGCGCTCAGCGTCAGCACACTGGTGCTGGTGCCGTCACTGAGCGCATCAGCCACGAGTGTCACGTCGATTCGCGTCCAGAGCATGGTGGCGCCCACGCTCAACTCCATCATGCCCATCGTGCGCCTGCACTTCAACGCGCCGATCAGTGCTTCTCAACTTCCCGCACTCTCGATGCGCCCGGCTCTGGCCACCAAGTGGCAGCAGATCGGTAGTCACGAAGTCCAAGCGGTCGCTATCGGCAAGCTCCAACCACTCGTTGGTTACACGGTATTGACCCCCGCGACGATGCGTTGCGCGAAGAACTGCACCTTCACCTCGCTTCGAGCCCTGCACACGAACATCGCGACCAACGTCACGTGGGAAGAGCAACTGCTCGCCGAAGCGGGCTATCTTCCCGTGAGTTTCACTCCCGCGGTGAGCCAAAGCGATCCCTCGCTCCAGAGCGTTGGTAGTTTCACGTGGCTGTATCCGAACCTGCCCACGTTGCTCAACTCGTTGTGGCAGGTCGGTAGTGACAACGTGCTCGTCACGGGGGCACTGATGACCTTTCAGAGTCAGCACAACCTTCCAACCACCGGCATCGCCGACCCCGTGACCTGGAAC
>JABBNY010000008.1:10470-24959 GCA_019352095.1 Acidobacteriota bacterium | reverse complement strand
AGGGCAGTCTTGCCGCCGGGATCGCGCGCGCGCGGGCGAATGGGTCCGATACTGAGGCGTTACGGAATTTTTTCACCAGCGCCTACATAGCCCCGGTGCTGACCGCGCATCCCACAGAGTCAGCACAACCTTCCAACCACCGGCATCGCCGACCCCGTGACCTGGAACGCGCTGATCACTGCGGTGCAAAGCGGGCAGGTGAACACCGCTCCTTACAACTACGTCAGCGTCAGCGAAACCACACCCGAGACCCTGACGCTCTATATCGGCGGGCACGCAAAGTTCCACACCCTCGTGAACACCGGCATCTCGGTCTCGCCAACGGCGCTCGGGACGTACCCGGTCTATCTTCGTTACACCAGTCAGACCATGTCGGGCACCAACCCCGACGGTAGTCACTACAGCGATCCGGGTATCCCCTGGGTCTCCTACTTCAACGGCGGCGACGCGCTGCACGGCTTCATTCGCTCCACCTACGGATGGCCTCAGAGCCTCGGGTGCGTGGAGATGCCGTTCGCCTCGGCCAAGACCGTCTGGCCCCACACGCCGATCGGCACCCTGGTCTCAGTCGTCAGCTAGCGCCACCGGGGCCAAAGGCGTGACTCCCGCGTTGGGTTTCGATGTGGATGCCCTCTTCACCAAGTTCGGCCACAGTGGCGAGCGCGGCACGCCCGAAGCGTTGACGCACCTCGTCGACCGCGTCGCGTAGGGCCTCGCTGCCGGTCTGGCGCTCTCGCGAGATTGTCGCGGCGCGCTGGCGTGGGTCATCGGACGTCGTCTCCAGCGCGAAGCTCAACTGGACCTGGTTCTTGTCACGCTCGAGGAACGACGACGCATGAATACCGAGCAGGCGCACGGCCTGACGTAGCTCCACCGACTGCAACAGCGCTTCGGCGATCGCGGCGATGGAGACCTCGTCGTCGATGCCGAACGACAGCGTCTGGGAACGCGAGATGCTCGTCAGGTCATCGAAGCGCACCACGACGGTGATGGTGCGCGCCACCCGTGACTCCTCACGCAACGCCCTCGCCACGACCGCCGCCTGAGCCCTGCTCATCTCGAGCACCTGATCGATGCCTTCGAGCGATTTGGCGAACGTCTGGTCGCGACCGACTGATTTGAGTGCACGGTCCGCCACCACCTCACGCAGGTCCTCGCCCTTGGCGTAGGCGAAGAGTGACGCCGCCATCGAAGGCCCTACGTGGTGCGCCAAGGTCTCTTGGTCCACGCGCGCGAGGTCACGCACCCACTGCAAACCCAATTTCTCAAGCTTTGACGCAGTGGCGGGACCGACCCCCCACAATGAGCGCACCGGCAGTTCGTTGAGCCATTTCTCCTCCACCTCGCGACTCGCCCAGAAGACTCCGGTACCTTCAACGAGCCTTCCGCCCACGACGCGAGGTTTGGACTGCTTCGAGGCGAGTTTCGCGAAGAGTTTGTTGCGCCCGAGCCCGACCCCACAGCGAAGCGCCAATTCATTCGAGATCCGAGAGCGCAGTTCGTGCGCGGCCGCCACCGGGCGTACCCCGAGGCGTCGCAGGCTCCGTAGGTCACAGAACATCTCGTCGAGCCCTATTGGTTCAAAGTCCGGCGTGAGGTCGCGCACGACGTCGTGGAATCGACGCGAATACGCCTCATAACGATCGAAACGACCCGGCAGGATGATGAGATCGGGACAGGCTCGTCGCGCCACGACGCTCGGCATCGCGCTTCGTACCCCGAAGCGACGCGCTTCGTAGCTGGCACTCGCAATGACGCCGCGCTCGCCCGCGCCGCCGACGCAGACCGGCTTGCCCTCCAAGGACGGGTCGTCGAGTATCTCGACCGACGCGAAGAAGGCGTCGAGATCGATGTGCAAGATGGGCGCTTCGTCGAGCCCGGGGTCCTCAGAAGCTGAGTTCAACACTGCGAAAGGCCTCACCGAATCCGAGACCGACCGGACGACCCGCTTGCTCCGCGCGACCGTACACCACGTCACGAATGCCGTCGGCGTCGCCAGCTATCTGCGACGCGTGCGCGAGTACCGCTTTCACCTTGGTATCGATTGTGCGCGAAACGTCAATGACCACGTCTGGCTCGTGGGTACCGCTGAGCAGGAGTTGATTGACCTGGTGTGCCTCGCCCTTCTCGGGGAAATAGAGGGGCATCGCCGCCGCGGGCGCTACCGCATCGAGCAGTGCCCAGCCCGTCTCTCGATGGTCACGATGATTGACGTACACCCCGCCAAAGAATGTCGCGGTCGGATCGGGACCCACCACGACCTCAGGACGGAACTGACGGATGAGCCCGACCAGCGTCGCGCGCAACGCTTCATCATTGGTGACCGCGCCATCGACGTGGTTCAGGCACTCGATAGTGGTGACGCCCAGGACGCCTGACGCCTGTTGCAGTTCTGCGCGGCGCACGTCGCGAAGCGATCGGACGTCGACCTGGGGGACGTGTGAACCCTTCTACCCGTCGCACACGACGACTAAGTGGACCGCACAGCCCTCCAACGCCCACTGCGCGAGGACGCCACCGGCGGCGACGTCGGCGTCGTCGGGGTGGGCGTAGATCGCCATTGCCGACTTCGGCTGTACTCGAAGAACCCGCACGTCAGCTGCGCAGTTTGGGTGCGGTGGTCTTTACGAGCATGCCGATCTCACGCGCGAAATCTTCGGTGCCCTCGAATCCCTTGTAGACCGATGCGAATCGCACGTAGGCAACATCGTCGACGTCACGAAGCGCATCGAGTGTGGCCACGCCAACCTCTTCACTCGTGACGTCACGGTTCAAGAGCCGCATGCTCTCCTCGACCGACAACGCCATCTCTTGGAGGGTGATCACTTCGACCGGGCGGTTCTTGCACGCCGAGCGCACGCCCGCCAAAATCTTCTCGCGATCAAAGGGCTCTCGCTCACCCGAACGCTTCACGACGAAGAGGGTGGCCTCTTCAACTCGCTCGAAAGTGGTGTAGCGCTGCCCGCAGGCTGAACATTCACGACGTCGACGAATGGCTACGCCATCCTCGGCCAGCCGGGAATCAACGACGCGATCGTCATCTGCAGCACAGTAAGGACAGCGCACGACACTCACGATACACCTCAATACCTTGAAATTTACGGGATAAGGACGTGTTCACCGGCGACCACGGCACTCGAACCGAGCTCGCGCACCAGACCCTGACGTGCTCTAGACGGATCGAGCGGGTTCACCATGCGCGCGATTGAGTTCAACGTATCGCCCGGTTGGACCACGTACTGCATCCCAGAAGCGAGGTCTGCGCTGTTCGCGAGGTCCGTGGGGAGACCCGATCCCGTTATTCCGCCAAAGGCGTGCCCCGGAATTGCCAAGATGGCGAGTCCCGCAATCAACGCCAAGGCCACCACAGTTCGTCGGCGCCGCGCCAACATCCTCGCGCGCCTCGCTCGTCGCTGGGCCAGACTGGGTCCGGTGCGAAGCGGCGCCGGTGTCGAGGTGACCACACGGAGATATGGGGCGTTGTCGACCTCGCGAATCCATGATTCATCGATTCTCTGCACTGCAGCCACTGCGACTCCTGACCTATATCGAACACTTGTTCGTATATCATAAGGCGAACAGGTGTTCGGTGCAAGTACTTTCGAAATCGCCTCAGTAACCCCCTGAAGCCCTGATTTCGTCCAACTTCCTGCCGACCCTGCCAAACTCAGACGATACGAAGGGCCTGTGACACGCCAGTGCCGGGTTCGCCATATCGAGGGTGCGCACCATGACAATGCCATGGGCGCACACGAGGTGCGCACATTCTTCGCTCAACTGGGCACAGGGGTGGTCATTCGAGTCGGTGACCTGTCCGTCGGTAACCCAGATGACGGGTTCACGAGCGACACGCTGATCGAGGGCCCATCGAAGCACCGGCCCGTCGACGCCGTTACCAATGTTGCCCTTGTGCGGTGAGCTCGCCACCCCCGCACGCGTGGCCAGCACCCACGCATTGCTGGTAGCACCGCTGTCGCCGGGCTTGTGGCTGTAGCCAATGATGAGTGCATTGGGTGCACGCGTCAGAAGTAGTTCGAGGTCATCGGCGGTTATGTCCATGGACCCCGACTGGTCGACGATGATCACCCCTCCCCCACTCGGACGCTTCGAAGCGAACGCGCGTCGCGCGTCGTCGGTGAGGAGTCGACTCGGATAGCGCATCACCGTACCACTCACCGAGGGCCGGTAGCGGGCTCGCGTGCGCAGTCGGTCACGATGCTCCAGGCCCTCTGGCGCTTCGCAGCGCAGTGGCGCGAAACGACCCGACGGTGCTCGTCGCCCGCCCGGCTCGAGCGAGCGTCGAAACTGACGAAGCGCCTCGGTGCCCACTGGCACCATCGCCATCGCCGCCGCGTCAACGATGCGCGCTATCGCCACCGTCACGGCGTAACCGCGTGGCAGGCCTTCGCCGTCGTCGCTCGTGTCGGCGAGCTCGGCTGTAGTGAGTTCTCCAAGGATCCGCACAACCCGCTTCTTCACAGCGCGAAGACCACCGATCCAAGTGGGTTGCGCTCGTCTCACGCCGGCCAGGTACTCGCGTTCAGCGCCCGTGTTGAGCACCGCGAGCAGGAACGCCAGCGCTTCACCCCAATTGCCCTCTCGCGCAACTCGCGCGCCGGCCGACTTCTCGCTGCCGTCCATCAGCAACTCGGTGGCGAAGTCGAGACGAGTCAGCAGCGTATTTATGCGAAGCTCCTCCGCACACTCGAGCGAACGCAGTGACACGTCGTGCGCGCTTCGGTACAAGACGTTGCTCGGACTCACGCGCACGTGCATGAGTTCGTGCGCGCGCACGAGGCGCTCGAGGGCACCCTCACCGAGCGGGACCTCGAGCACGCGATTGGTCAGGTCGCAACTGGCACCACCCCGAGTGGTCGATCCTTCACGCACTTGCCAGGGGCCCTCAAGTGAGCGATCATCTCGCTCGCTGACGAACTCGGGGTACGCGGGCACCTTCATTCCAAGGCCCGAATTCGCAAGGCGTCAAGCACGGATTCTGAGCGCTCGGCGCCAAAGACGATATGCGCCGCGCGCTCGGAGCCGAGGTGTGGACGAAGTTGATCGAATGCGTAGAAACTTCGAAGTGAGAGCCGTCGAGCCGACTCGGTGCTCGAACCTACGAGCGCCGCGTGTCGCAAGTCTGCACTCAGCGAAGCAAGTGCATCCTCGTGGGGTTGCGTGATGCGAATCATCACGGCGAAGCGGTCTCGTAGGGCCGCAGGGATGGCGTTCAGGTCCTCCAGATTGGTAGTCATGATCACTGAGAAGTCTGGACCGGGCGTCACCCACTCGCCGGTTTCGGGATTTCGCCATCGTGCCGACTCTTTCGAATCGGTGACGGCGAGCAAGGTGCTGAGAGCGTCACCAGACGCGCGGTCCACCTCGTCAACGACCAGGCGCCCACCGCGGCCACCGTTGTCGTGCCACGCTCGAATGGCCGGACCTTCACGCCACGACCAGCTCCCCTCTCCCGTTGGCATCCAGGTGCCCGTGATCTCACCAGTCGTGAGGTCTTCGGTGCACACCAGGCGCTCCGCTGGCTGTTCCGTCACGCCAAAATGCAGCGCGGCGAAAGTCTTACCCGTACCGGGTGGCCCGTAGAGGAGCACTCGGGTGATACCCGCCGACACGACATCGCCAAAATCTCTCCAGCACTGTCCGGGTCTCGTGTCGCTCTGCATTTCCATTGTGCCTCCTCGTGTGAGGACACAAAGGTCGCACTCACAGCGTGTGTCCTAATTCGACACACCGGCGGGTCTTGATCAACGGAACCCCGTCGATACTCACCCGACCGTCCAGATGACCAATAGTCACTGGCGCTTCCCGGTTCCGTCCCAGTGCCCTGTCCTCAACATCGAGGTTTGTTCGGGTGTCGAACGGCTCTTCCCGCGCGCTTCGCGGTGCAGACCCTACTGGGTCAGGTCGAAACTGGTGTAACGGACCTCGTCCAACGCGCCAGGTTGACCCCGGCATTATGGTCACGGTCGATCACGAGGTCACAGTGCGCACAGACGTAGACCCGCGTGCAGTTCTTCATCACCCACGAGGAGACCTGGTGGGCGTGGTGGTGGCGCTGGTTGGCGACGCGCCGGTGCAGTCTGTTGAGTCGGGCCTTGGCCCGGGTTCGGCCCCGGGACCCCGGTGTGGCTCTGGCCAGGGTCTTTTGGGCACGGACGAGTTGCTCGTGCGCGTGACGTAATTCATTCACCCCCTCGAACACGGCGAGGAGTTGACCTGCGCGTCGGCGACGACGGCGAGGGAGGTGATGCCCCGATCGATCCCGACGGGGGTGACGTGACGGTCCTTCGGGTGACGACGCTCGTGGTGGAACTGGGCCGCGACGCCGTTCAACGAACAGATCCAACGACCACCACGCAGGGTAATTGTCACCGAGTAGACGTGGAAGCGCCCGAGGTCGATCATGCGCCGTACCCGGCGGGTGGGACAGAAGACCTCGACGTGGCCGAGCTTGGGCAGCCGCAGGTGGGTGGGATCGGTGAACCGGATGGACTGAGTCTCGCCGGGGTTTGCCTTGTTGCGAAGGCGAAAGCTCGGGGCGGTCCGGGCCTTGGCCGCGAAGCGCGGAAAGCCCACGGGTACGCCGCGCCGCGCACCCTTCTTTGAGTCCGGCCAGTTCTTTAGGGCCTAGGCCGCGTCGACAGATGCACACTCGAAGACGTCACTGGGGACCTCGTGGCGCCAGTGCAGACCACGGATGCCATCGTCGTTCCGTGGTGAGGAGTCGAGCTGGCCGTTCTTCCAGGCGTTGAACTCGTTGACGAAGGAGACCCGCGACCACGAGAGACTCGGGAGCCGTGGTCCGTAGCGGAGGTCCTGCTGCGCCGCACGGAGGTCGAGGTTCTCCTTCACCCGACCGAGGTGATGGTTGAAGGCGACGCGGCGAGCGCCCGCACTCTTCGCGAAGAGCACACGCTGGTCGAGCGTGGGGTCGAGCGCGAACTGGAAGGTCACCGATCTAGAGAGCGCCCGGCCGGTGTGCGAGACGAGATGGCCAGTGCGGCAAGACGGCGCTGCGGCCTGGTCGGTAGTCTCCATGCCAAGAACGCTACCGATCAGGTGTTACACAGCATTGATGTGCACGCGTAAATAGGACACACGCTCTCAGCGGAGTACTTCGCTCAGTCGTGATCTTCGCTCAGCGAAGTGACAACGGCGTCGCGTTGGTCAGGTGGCGCAACTCGTCGTAGGTGGTAGCGAACACCGCGTTCGGCGTGCCACAGGCGGACCAGACGCGGGCGTACGTCGCGAGCGTGTCATCGATGAAGACGCGAAGTTCCTGGGGCCACCCGACGGGAGAGACCCCGCCAATGGGTTGTCCGGTCGCTGCGCGCACTTCATCAGGTGTTGCCTGACGCGTACGCTCGCCACCCGCTACGCGCGCCAGTACCGTCGTGTCCACCCGATTCGCCCCACTCTTCACGACCACGAGCGGTTCGTCGCCGAGCATAAAGACAAGACAACTCGCTATGGCCCCGATCTCACAGTCAAGTGCTGCGGCGGCGTCCGCCGAGGTCTTGGTCGATACCGCGAACTGGTGCACCGGTCCACGCACACCGCGTTCGCGCAGCGCGTTCGCGACGCGCTGCGCACTTGGATGTAACTCATTTGACGCAAGTGGCTGGTCGGCCATGAACCTAATCGCTTTCGACCGTTTCGCCCAGGTACACCGCACGCACTCGCTCGTCGTGTAGCAAGTTACTCGCCTTGTCACCAAAGACAATGCGTCCGTTCTCCATAACGTAACCGCGGTCCGCAATACGAAGCGCTTGCGCCGCGTTCTGCTCGACGACAAAGACCGTGGTACCGGACTCACGAATCTCACCGATGATTCGAAAAATCGTCTCAATGATCATGGGTGCAAGACCCATGGAAGGTTCATCCAGCAACAAGAGCCGCGGACTGCCCATCAACGCTCGTCCAATCGCGAGCATCTGCTGTTCACCACCCGAGAGATTGCCACCGAGCTGCTTGCGGCGCTCCTTTAGGATCGGGAACGTCGTGTACATGCGCTCCATGTCGTCGCTGAACGAACCCTTTCGCGTGAACGCTCCCATTTCGAGGTTCTCTTCCACGGTCATCTGAGGGAAGATTCGCCGACCTTCTGGTACGTGTGCGATGCCCAATTCCATGAACTTGTGGGCCTTGACTTGAGAAATGTCTTGACCCTCGAAGACAATCGATCCAGAGGCCGGTGCGTGCAGACCCGACAACATCCGAAGGGTCGTCGATTTACCGGCGCCGTTCGCGCCGAGCAAGGTGACGATCTCACCTTTCTCCACTTCGAACGAGATGCCGTGCAAAGCAGTGATCGCACCGTAGCGAACGACCGCGTCGTTGATTTGCAGCATCATGTTCGCTCCTCGGTTTCGACCGTCGATGATCCGAGATAGGCATCAATAACCGCTGGATTAGAGCGAATCTCGTCAGGAGTACCCTCTGCGATGACCCCGCCAAAGTTCAAGACGTAGAGCCGTTCGGCGAGAGACATGACGAGTTTCATGTCGTGCTCGATCAGCAAAATCGATACACCCATCTCATTTCGAACTTTACGGATCAGCTCGGTCAATTGAATCTTCTCCGATGGGTTCGTGCCGGCCGCCGGTTCGTCGAGCAGCAGGACCTGAGGGTCCGTAGCGAGTCCGCGCGCAATCTCGAGTCGGCGGCGATCGCCGTAGGAGAGCGAGGCCGAGATGACATTGGCCTTGTCGGTCATACCAACGAACTTGAGCAACTCTTCGGTCTTCGCGTCCGAAGTCTTCTCACCACGTCGCGTCGCGGGGCCTCGCAACATCGCACCGAGCACCCCGATGCCCCGGTGCGACTCAGCGCCAATCTTCACGTTCTCAAAGGCCGTCAGGGCGCTGAACATCCGTGAAGCCTGGAACGTACGTGCGACACCCGCAGCGCTCACGCGATGCGCCTTTTTGCCGATGATGGATATGGGCTTAGCGTCACGCCCCAGGAAGGTAATTGTTCCTTCTTGAGGTTGGTAGACGCCAGTCAATGAGTTGAACAGTGACGTCTTTCCGGCACCGTTTGGTCCAATCACCGCGAGGATCTCTCCACGATTCTGATGAAGGCTTACGTCATTGAGTGATACCACCCCACCAAAGCGCAGGGTGACGTTCTGCACATCAAAAATCTTGTCGCTCACGGCTGTTCTCCGGTCAGTACCTCATCAGCATGTCCCTCGCCAGCCTCGGAAAGGCGTATCTCGCGTCGACGTCGACGCGACGGGATAAGACCAGCAGGACGAAAGATCATCATCACCATTAGCAGTGCGCCCAGATAGATATAGAGGTCCGAAGGTTGGTAACCGGCGGGTGGCGAGTGCAGAAGGAACATCGAACCAGTCTGGATGACTATTGCACCGAGCACAACGCCGACGATCGAACCCATTCCTCCGAAGATCACTAGCACCAGGATATTGATCGAGAACTGCAATGTGAAGCTCGAGGGAAAGATGTTGTTCGATTGACTCGCGGTGACCACTCCCGCGAAACCCGCGGTTGAGGCACCAATGGCGAAGGCCATCACCTTGTACTTGAGCGGATTGATCCCCACGGACTCGGCCGCGACTTCATCCTCACGAATAGCAGTCCAGGCACGACCCACTCTCGAATGCTCGAGGAGTGAGAACGCCGCGAGGAACAGTACAACGAACACCAGGGTCAAGTAGTAATACGGGACCGGGGTCAAACCCCATAGGTACTTGATCGGACCAAGGTGCAGAGAGAAGTGGGGGATGACTGCGGTGCCCTGAGAACCACCAGTGATGCCGTACAGGTTGTTAGCGAAGATTGTGATGATTTCGCCAAAGCCCAGCGTGACGATTGCCAGGTAGTCACCACGAAGACGTAGTGTCGGTGCGCCCAAAATAATGCCCGCCAGCATCGCAATCAAGATTGCGATGGGAATGGCGAAGAACGGATCCATGTGAATCCCAAAAAGCGGTGGTGTCGGCAATGCTCCAGTCACCCACGCTGTCGTGTATGCACCTATCGCGTAGAAGGCCACAAAACCCAGGTCCAATAATCCCGCAAATCCAACGACCACATTGAGCCCGATCGCCAGCAAGATGTAAACCCCAATCTGCTCGACCATAGCGGCCTGCCAGAAGGGATCAGAGATGACGTGAGGCAAAATAATCGCGACGAACAAGAACACCAGCGTTATACCCCAACGCACGGGGCGACGCTGGGTCGCACTTCTAGGCGCCGCTAATGCTTTGGAGACTCCACCCTTGAGTTGCTCTCCTCGCGACAGCCACAACGTCCACACAGCGAAGAACACCACTGCGATGAACAAGAACGGGACCCAACGGATGGTCTCGAAAAGTCCGAAGAACGACGACTTCTCGCTAAAAGATCCTGTGAATCCTGCCGTCGGGGCTTCAGTGCTCCCGGCGGGGCCGGTCATGACCGCAATGACAGCCACCACCGCCACAGAACTAAGGAACCGACGTACCGACAAATTTTGAAAGATCGTCATCATCATGCAGCCCGACCCAATCGCTCGCCAAGTATGCCAGTGGGACGAATCAGCAAGACCGCCACGAGGATGCCAAAAGCGACAACATCGATGTACGCGGCTTGGACAAAAACTACAGAGAGGCTCTCCACCACGCCAAGCAGCAAACCACCAATCATGGCTCCACGCAAGTTACCGATGCCTCCAAGCACTGCTGCGGTGAAAGCCTTGAGCGCGGGAGTGAACCCCATGGTAAACACTACGCCAGTGCCCAGGCCAAACAGAAAACCTGCGGCGCCGCCGAGCGCACCGCCAACTATGAAGGTCATCGCAATCGTACGGTCAATATTGACACCCATGAGCGACGCCGTCTCGGCATCCTGAGCGACGGCGCGAATACCGCGACCAAGTTTGGTCTTCGCCACAATTCGGTCAAGGCCCACGAACATAATGACGCCAGCGATGAGAATCACCAGGTAATACAGCTGCACGGGCGCACCAAAGATTGTGAACACTGTGTGGTTGACGTATGGCTGAGGCACTGAGATCGAGTACCGTCCAAATTCCTTGCCGGCCAGATTGAACAGGAAATACGAAGCGCCAATCGCACTGATGAGGTACGCGAGCGCTGGGGCGTGGCGTCTGCGCAATGGCCGATACGCAACACGCTCAACCAGAGTGGCAATTGCTGCCCCTACGACACCTCCGACGACGATCCCGATGACGATCAAGTACACCGTGGCAAAACCACTGGGCACCGTCGGGCCAATCATTGCCTTCATCACGAAGTAGCCAGCGAAACCCCCCGACATGAAGATCTCTGAGTGGGCAAAGTTGATAAGACGAAGTACGCCATAGACGAGCGTGTAGCCCACGGCCACCATTCCGTAAAGGAAACCATTCGCTACTCCACCTACGAACAGGAACCAAAACTCCCGACGCATAGTGTCCAAGTGACTCAATAAGTAGTGTCCAAAGCCGCCCAAAACTACCCCTTAATCGTGATTGCAAAGTGTAGCGAAAAGCGGAGAGCCGGAGGAATCCTCCGGCTCTCCGCTCACACCTTGAATTCTTAGTGACTACTCGAGGCCGAGTTGAACGATCTTGCCGTTCTTCACCTGGTTCACGTAAATTGCCGAGCCCGCGATGTTGCCATTCTTCTGGAACTTGATGACCTTGGTCATACCCTTCCAGGTCAACCTGTGCAGTGCGTTCACGATGCCAACGCGCGTGATCTTCTTCAGCGACTTCATCGCGTTGATGATCGCGTTCGTCGCGTCGTAGGACTCAGGAGCGTACGTTGCGTTCGCGGCACTGAAGTGAGCCAACGCCTGGTACTTCGAATTGAACGTCTTGTTCGTCGAAGATGCGCAAGCACAGGTCAGGTAGACGCCATTTGCGGCCGATGCAGGCGTGGTGCTCTGGATCAAGGCTGGCGACAGTGAACCGTCGTCCGACATGATTGCACCCGTGTAACCAGCCGACTGCAGTGCACCAAGGAACAGTCCGAGGTCACAGTAGTAGCCACCGTAGAACAGAGCCTTGGCGCCACTGGCCATAGCCTGCGTTGCTGCGGCAGAGTACTGAGTCGCCGAAGCGGTTCCGTTCTGGCACTGCGAGGTACCCGGCACCGTGGCGGTTGTCACCGTAGCGCCGTCACTCGTAGCCTGCGTCGCGAACGCGCTGGCGACACCTGAACCGTATGCCGTACCGTCGTTGACGACGTAGACAGAGTTCTTGCCAAGCTTCTTCACCATGTAGTTGGCGTCAGCGGGTCCCTGGACACCGTCGTCTGCCACGACGCGGAAGAAGTTATTCCAGCCACTCGTCGCGAGCGTAACGCGGGTAGCCGACGGACTTACCGTCGCGATGTGCGCAGCCTTGTAGTACGGTTCGGCAGCTGCGGTAGCACCAGAGAACGCAGGGCCAACCAAGGCGACAAGGTTCCTGTTGTGTACAGCGGCCTGCGCCTGGGTCGGTGCGATGGTCGGGTCACCCTGATCGTCGTACGTCTTCAACTGCAGCTTGAATGGCAACTTGCCCGTTGCATTTGCTTGGTTGATTGCCAATTGAACGGCGAACACCATGTTCAAACCCAACTGCTGGTTTCCACCCGACAGCGGCCCTTCGTAACCAATGGTGTACGTCGGCTTTGCCTTGACCGCGGCGCCTGAAGTTGAAGCGAGACCGATTGCCGGCACCGCCATCAACAGCAGAGCACCCGACGCGACCGTAGCCACCGTCTTATTCAAACGAAGCTTCATCAGCTCGTCCTCCTCAACTGTATTCTGTTCCCCTGAAAACTTTTCGATTAGGTCACAAAGACATCACGAAAAGTAACAAGAATTGTTGCGACCAATTTGGTCTGTGTGGAAGAGTAGCAGCCACTTCAGGATTTAACTCTTTGCTTTGTTACAAGAAGTTGACAACCTCGCGACGCCTTATTGGCTACGAACAGATGTTTGATTCCCCATCAGGGATGTCCTATGATACGAACAACTGTTCGTTCCTGGAGGCCCAATGGCAGAAGTCCTAACACCGATGCGTCGTCAGATTCTCGAGTTCATAATCTCGTGCCAACGCGAGCGCAATTTCCCTCCAACGATCCGCGAGATTGGCGATCACGTGGGCCTCAAATCACCCGCAACGGTCGCTAACCATATTGAGGTGCTGAAAAATGCTGGTTTCATCGAGAACAATCCTCAGCAGCCTCGTACCTTGACGGTTCGACTTGACGTTGAAAACCCGATTCCCGACCAACACATCCGCCACATCCCGTTTGTCGGCGACGTCGCCGCCGGCACCGGCGTGCTCGCAGCCGAAACCAGTCACGAACTCATGTCCATCCCTGAACAGTTCGCCGGGCGTGGTGACAGTTTTGTCCTGCAGGTTCGTGGCAATTCGATGATCGAGGCGGGCATTCTGCCGGGTGACTTCGTCGTCGTCCAGCGTCAGAGTTCGGCATCCACGGGCGATATCGTCGTCGCGGGTATCAACGAAGACGAGGCCACCGTCAAGCGCTACTTCCCCCAGGGCACTCGAACGGTGCTAAAGCCCGAGAACAGCGAACTGGAACCGATGGAATTCGACTCCAGGGATGTGACGATCTTCGGGCGCGTCATATCGGTGCTGCGCAGCTATTGAACGCTCATCCGAGCCACGCATCAAGGACCACTGCGAACTGATCCAATTCCTCGCTGGTGACGAATTCATCAGTTCGATGCGCCATCAAGGGATCACCCGCGCCAAAGTTGGTGGCCGCTATCCCCAGTTCGCGAAACGTCGCCACGTCAGTCCACCCCATCTTGGCGCGCGCGGGGCTCTTAGAGAGCGAGACGAGTGCGTCCAGTCGAACGTTGGAGAGCGCCGGTGGAGACGATGGCGCCCAGTCCAGCACTTCAATGTTGTCGTCGTCGTCGAGAAAGTCCGCGAGGAACTCCACCAGCCACGCCATTGCCTCACCTCGCGTGCGATCAGGTGCGACGCGATGATTCAGGGTGCAACCCGCGAGGTCAGGTACCACGTTGGGCGCTACCCCACCTTCCACAGCAACGGCCTGGAGCTGCTCGGTGTAACTGACCCCATCGATCTCGACGACACGCGGTACGTATGAACCAACTCGCGACAACAACTCACCGAGTCGATGCAGTGCGTTGACACCCATGAAGGGCCGTGCCGTGTGGGCACGACGTCCACGCAACTGAATGGCCACGCGTAGCGTTCCCTGACATCCGGCCTCCACCACCCCACCGGTGGGCTCAGCCAGTACCGCGGCGTCCGCCTGCAACAAATCGGGACGGAGTTCACCTATCTCGAGCAGGCCGGACTGGGCGCGGGCAATCTCTTCACGTGCGTAAAAGACCCACGTGACCTCAACCGGTCGAGGCTTCTCGTTGCGCGCTACTTCAAGCATCACCGCCAACGAGCCCTTCATGTCACACGCGCCAAGGCCGATGAGTCGGTCCCCTTCGATAATCGCCTTGGTGACGTCACCAGGC
>JABBNY010000008.1:0-10460 GCA_019352095.1 Acidobacteriota bacterium | reverse complement strand
GTATCGAGATGTCCGGCTACGAGCAGGCGCGTGCCGTGAAGTCCGGTGGTGCGCGCAACGACGTTGTCGCCAATGCGCTCGACTTCGAGATGCGGGTTCTTGCGAAGCGCACGTTCGACGAAACCCGCGAGCGTCGCCTCGTTGCCACTCACCGAGTCAATGCGCACGAGCGCCAACGTCTCGTCCAGACGGCTCACGTGGCCACACCGTGATCGCGAAGCAGGTCATTCAGCGCCACCTTGTTGTGCTGCTCTCCCTCTTCGAGGCGCTTGATTATCAGGACACAGGGTAAGAAGAACTCGCCACCAGGGAACTCACGTCGACGATTGGCCGCCACCGCGACACAGTGATCGGGCACGTACCCCCGCGAGACTTCTTCGCCGCTCTGGGCGTCGATGACGGGGATGGTCGGATTGAGTATCGTCCCCGCGCCGAGCACCGAGCCCTTGCCGACCCGCGCGCCGTCGACGATCATGCAGCGACTACCAATGAACGCACCATCTTCGATCACGACGGGCACGGCGTTGGCGGGTTCGAGCACTCCCCCGATGCCGACCCCACCGGCCAGGTGCACGTTCGCACCGATTTGTGCGCAACTTCCGACCGTGGCCCAGGTGTCGACCATGGTGCCCGGCCCCACCCAGGCACCGATGTTGACATAACTCGGCATCAAGATCACACCGGGGCTCAGGAAGCTGCCGCGGCGCGCGGAGGCCCCGGGCACAACGCGCACACCTCGACGTTCGTAGTCGCTCTTCAAGTCCAACTTGTCGAAGTATTCAAAAGGGCCCACTTCGATCTTGGTCATCTCTCGAAGGCGAAACAACAACAAGATGGCCTTCTTCACCCATTCGTGCACGACAACGTCGCCCTTCGCGTCGATCTCGGCGACACGCAGTTGTCCGTCGTCGAGTTTCGTGATCACCAACTCGACGTCGCGACGCGCTTCAGAATTGTCGGGTCTCATCTCGGCGATGTGGTCAAACCAGTCGTTGATGCGTGTTTCGAGCTCACTCATGTGACCAGCGTACTTGTGTCGTTACTGCACATTCCTCAAGCGCGCCGCGGCCAGTTCGAGCCGGTCATCAGGTTGCACGACCGCGATGCGCGCAAATGCGGCACCGTCCTCACCGTAGAGCTCACCGGGGCTCGCAATGAGTCCCGACACCTCGGCCAGTTCCTCAGCCAGCTGCCATCCATCACGTCCTGGCTTGTGGCACCAGAGATAGAAGCCACCGTCGGGCGTGGGGGCTAGGACGCCGTACGCTTCGAGAGCGCTACTTAGAAGTTCGAGGCGCGCGCGGTAGGTCGCTCGTTGGAGCTCGACGTGTTCGTCGTCACCGTACGCCAGGGCCACCGCTGACTGGACGGGACCGGGCACCATGAGACCCGCGTGTTGGCGAACCAGGCGGAGATACGAAACGACCTCAGGGTCGCCCGCATAGAAACCGGCGCGAACACCCGCGAGATTAGAGCGCTTGGAGATCGAGTGCAGCGCCAGTACGCCCTCGAGGCCGTGCTCGAGGATGCTGCGCGGACGACCGGTCCAGGTGAACTCGGCGTAGCACTCGTCACTGGCGACCAGGACCTCGTGGTGGCGTCCCCAAGTTGCCACCCCTTCGAGATCGTCGAGCATTCCCGTCGGGTTCGACGGCGAATTGGACCAGAGCACGAGCGCACGCTGCGTATCCTCTGGGCTGATCGAATCGAGATCGATCTGGCCGTCTCTCGTGCGCACCGGCACCGCGCGAAGGCCCGCGAGCGTCGCGCCCATGGCGTAGGTCGGATAACTGATGGCGGGATAGAGCACGGTGTCACGATCCGGCGTTCGAAGGTGCAGGTACTGCGCCAACGATGCGACGAACTCCTTGGTCCCCACGCAGGCCGCCACGTGCTTGAGGTCGAGTGACACGGCGAAACGACGTTCCATCCACGCAGCGGCGGCGCGGCGGTACTCGGGCGAACCGATCGACGAGGGGTACCCTCGCGCGCCGCTCGCGCGCGCGAGCTCCTCGAGCGCGATGCTCGGTGGAGCGTCCACGGGCGTGCCGATTGAACAGTCAATGGCACCCCCTTCGTGGCGCGAGGCGATCTGCTTCAATCCGTCGAGGCGCTCGTAGGGGTACGCGGGGGGCGTAAAACTCACGTGACCACCCGCCACTCGGCGAAGCGTGCCACGCCGACCGGGTCGAGCACGACGTGCACCAGCACGTACTCGTCCTCCATTGTCGTGTCGAGCACCTCACCTTCACGGTGCGCCGCTGCCAGCAAATCGCCACGATCGAGCGGAAGGTGCAGGGTGATGACCCGGTCACCGGTGCGCAATCGATCGGCGATCGTGGCGATCAGTTCATCAAGATTCTCTTGGGTGAGTGCCGAGACCCAGACGCTGCCCTCGTGTAACTTCGCGAGGTCGCGTGCGCGAGATCCGGGTACGTCAGCCTTGTTAAAGACGAGCAGTTCGGGCACGTTGTCGGCATCGATCTCGCGAAGAACCTCGCGGACCGAGGCGATCTGGCGTTCGGCGTCCTCGCTCGCGCCGTCCACCACGTGCACCAGCAAGTCGGCCAACTGCACTGATTTGAGTGTGCTCATGAAGGCCTCAACGAGTTCGTGCGGAAGGTTCGAGATGAAGCCCACCGTGTCGGTGAAGAGCACTGTCTCTCCACCGGGTAATTGACGTTGGCGCGTGCGCGGATCGAGGGTGACGAACAGACGGTTCTCGGTGGCGACGTCCGCGTCGGTCAAAGCGTTCAACAATGACGACTTACCGGCATTGGTGTACCCCACCAGGGTCACCTCTCGGTGGCGCCCACGTGCACGGCCCTGTCGCTGGACCCCCCGGGTGCGATCGATCTGCTTGAGCTCGCTTCGAATGTGGTGGATCCGGTGTACGAGACGGCGTCGGTCGACCTCGAGTTGGGTCTCACCCGGTCCACGAGTACCAATGCCACCAGCCTGCTGAGAAAGAGAGCCGCCCGCGCGGCGTAGTCGCGGCAGACGGTACTGCAGTAACGCGAGTTCGACCTGGGCCTTGCCTTCGGGGGTGCGGGCATTCTGGGCGAAGATATCCAAGATCACCGCGGTGCGGTCAATGGCCGTGCGCCCGAGGATCTTCTCGAGGTTGCGCTGTTGCGCGGGTGAGAGATTGTGCTCGAAGACAACAGTGTCCGAGTCGACCGCGAGGCAGATGTCGCGAAGCTCTTGGACCTTTCCCGAACCGAGGAACGTCGCCGGGTCTGGAGACTCACGACGTTGGATGACGCGCGCTGCGACGTCGGCGCCCGCGGTGTCGACCAAGAGCGCCAGTTCGTCGAGTTGGCGATCGAGTTCCTCGGGGGTCACGCCGGGAAAGAGCACACCAACGAGAACGATCTTCTCGCGAAAGCTCCGGTCGATCAGTGTCGTAGGTACGTACGTCAAACTTCGAGCCACTCAATGTTCGCCACGAACTGCACGGGACCCGACAACGTCGCTTCGCCGTCGGCCACCTGCACGCGAAGGGGGCCGCCGGGGTTCTCGACGATCACGTCGTTCGCACACAGGCCTTCGCGCTGACAGATCGCCGCAGTCGCGACCGATCCGGTGCCGCACGCGAGGGTCCAACCAACGCCACGTTCCATGACCTTGATCCGCACATGATCCTGGTCGAGGGGCGTCACAAACTCCACGTTCGCACCGCCGACTGCGTGGGAGAACTCACGGGCGCGATCCTCACGCTGGGCATCACTCCAACTCGGGTCATCGAGGACCACCACGTGAGGGTTGCCGACGTTCACCACCCCGAGCGATCCCTCAAGTGGCGCGGCGAAGCTCACCGCACCCATCGCGACGCTCCCGTAGCCACCGTCTTCGTTCATGGCGAGAGCGACATCACGCATCCCCGCTGCGGTCATCACCGCAAGTGACGACCACGTGGCGTGCGTAGCTCGTCGAACGGCGGCCGCGAGACAGCGAATGCCGTTGCCCGACATCTCGGCTGTGCTGCCGTCAGCGTTGAACAGCACCATCTCGACGTGTGAGCCGAGGGTTGCGAGCAAGAGACCGTCAGCGCCCACGCCGGTGTAACGATTACACACCGCACGGGCCCGCTCGGCGTCCCACCACGTGGCCGTACCGTGTTCTATGACGTCGACGAGAAAATCATTTCCCGCCCCGTGCCATTTTTGAAGAGTTCGCAGTGCCACTGTCTCTAGTCTCGCACGAACCCGTCGGGGCTGTTCAGAACCTCGAGGATGCGACGTCGAGCCGTGTCGAGGTCGTCGAACCATTCAATACGTGGATCGCGCTCGAACCACGAACGCTGGCGGCGCGCCAGGCGCCTGCTCGCGGTGATGGCGTCGCGCACACAGTCCTCGAGCGGCGCGCCATCTTCGAGATGACGAAGGACCTCTCGGTACCCAACGGCCTGACGAGCGGTGCGACTGAGGCCCGCGGGCTTGTCGAGCAGCCGGGCGACCTCGTCGAGGAGACCCGCCTCCATCCAGAGGAGGAATCGTTGTTCGATTCGTCGGTCCAGCTGTTCGAAATCGGCGCGCAGTCCGATCTGGACGACCCTCGCCGCGGGGTAGGTACGCAGTCCCGCTCCGAAGGACGAAAACGGGCGACCCGCGCCGCGCGTGACCTCGAGCGCACGAACGATGCGCCGCGCGTTCGTGGGTTCCATGCGACTCGCCGCCACGGGATCGAGCCGCTCCAACTCGACGTAGAGGCCCTCGAGGTCTGAGAGTGCGGCGCGTTCGAGTTCCGCTCGCACCTCGGGGAACTGACCGGGGATCTCAAGATTGTCGAGCACCGCACGCCCGTAGAGTCCCGTACCGCCGACATAGAGCACCGAACCCCCGAGCAGCCACACGGCGTCGGCGGCTTCTCTCGCGTGCGCCTGGAACTGGGCCAGTGTGAACTCCTCACTGGCCTCGACCAGATCGAGCAGATGGTACGTGACCTCGTCACGTTCACGAGGCGTTGGCTTGGCGGTGGCGAGGTCCATGCCGCGATACACGGTCATGGCGTCGACCGAGAGGATCTCGATGTCAGCGCTGCTCTCGAGTGCGATCTGGTGTGCGAGGGCGGACTTGCCCGTCGCGGTCGCGCCCACCAGTGCGACGGCCATGCCGCCGTGGTTCATCACGAGCTGAGCAGGGGGATACGAACTTTGTGACGGGGCGGACGCACGACCGATGCGAGATCACCGAGCAGGTGGTAGGGCGCCCCGTAGGTGACGTCAACCATGGCGAGCGATCCCGCACGAAGCGGCTCACTCGATGACGCAAAGTGCACGAGCTTGCCTTGACGAGTCCGACCCGACAACATCTGGTCGTTGCGTCGCGACGGGCCCTCGACGAGCACCTCTTCTCGACGACCGACGCGCGCTTTGTGCTTGGCCAGCGCCGAGCGGTCGAGGACCTGCTTCAAGCGTTCGAATCGATCCTTGATCACGTCGTCGGCAATGAACTCATCGACCATGTCCGCAGCGCGAGTGCCCGACCTCGGCGAGAAGATGAAGGTGTACGCGGAGTCGAACTCGGCGCTCGCAATCACCTCGAGGGACTCTTCGAACTCGGCGTCGCTCTCGCCGGGGAATCCAACGATGATGTCGGTGGTCACCGCGAGGTCGTCAATGGCGTCGCGCGCCGCCGCCAAGCGCTCCAGGTACCGCTCGGCGCTGTACCCGCGGCGCATCGCACGAAGCACCCTGTCCGAGCCCGACTGCAACGGCAGGTGCAGCTGGGGGCACACCGCTTCGACCTCAGCCATTGCCTCGATCGTTTCGGGGCGCAGGTCCTTGGGGTGCGGACTGGTGAACCGGATCCGCTCGATGCCACTAACGGCGCCGAGTTCGCGCAGCAGCTGGGCGAAGAGGGGGCCGCGCTTGGTGATGTCGCGACCGTAGGAGTTCACGTTCTGGCCGAGCACCGTGATCTCACTGACACCCGTACTCGCCAACATCTCGGCCTCTCGCACGAGGTCCGCCATAGGTCGACTGATCTCCGCGCCGCGCACGGCGGGCACAATGCAGTACGCACACGTGTTGTCACAACCCGTCTGAATTGTGATCCACGCGGCGAACGGCAGTTCGCGCACGGCGTACAACGCCGGCGCCATGTCGCGATTGGCTTCGGGGTCAGGTGCGTCAAGGACTTCCACCTGGGGACCCTCACTGCGCGCTCGACGCAGCAGTGCCGGCGCCGACGCCAGATTGTGCGTACCAAAGACCACGTCGACCCACCCGGCGCGTTCGAGGATCTCGCCTCGATCCTTTTGGGCCATGCAACCACCTACGGCGATCTGCATGTCGGGACGACTCTCCTTCAACGCCTTCAACTGGCCGAGGGCACTATAGAGCTTCAGATCGGCGTTCTCGCGGATCGTGCACGTATTGAAGATCACGACGTCGGGCTCCTCGCCCGGGTCAACCGGTACGAGGCCGTCGGCCACCATGAGACCCGCCAGTCGTTCCGAGTCGTGCTCGTTCATCTGACACCCGAAGGTGCGAATAGCGAATGTCTTGGGCGCAACCACGCGCTCCAGCCTAATGGCGCCCCGCTGAACGGCTCGGGCCGCCACGAGATGCGCGAAGTGCGCCGACCTCGCTAGTGGGGAACGGGCTCAGGATTTCGGGCCTGGTCGAGCGTCACTCCGATGCCCGCGATCATCACCGAACCCAGACCGAGCAGTGACCACCCGGTGACTCGCTCACTCAAGAGCACCCACCCCACCCCAAAGGCGATGGCGGGCTCGAAGGACACGAGCACCCCCACGATCGAGGGCTTCAGTCGTCGCAGCGCCTGGAGTTCGGCGCCAAAACCGAAGACGATCGAGGCCACCGCCACGATCACCAATCGACCAAAGACGAACGGGTGGTGTGCGAGGATCATTGTCGAGCCGAGCGAGAATGGCAACGTCACCAGACTCGAGATCATCATCGAGACCGCGAGTCCGCCGAACCCGGTCGTCGAACCCCCTACGCGATGCGACGCGAACAGGTACGACGCCCATCCAATCCCCGCGCCCACGGCGAAGAGGCCCCCCACCAAGGTGAGACCGCCTCCCGGATGCGACAGAGCCACCACCCCAAGTCCGGCGATCAACGCGAAGAGGCTGTGTCGCCAGGTCCGCTTGCCGAGGACCGCGACGAGCAAGGGGCCCAAGAACTCGATCGTGACCGCGCTGCCGAGTGGGATCCTCGCAATCGCCTGATAGAAGGACATGTTCATGAATGCCGTCGACACGCCCAGCGCTATCGCCCCCACCCACTGGTGACGGGTCCATTGAAATACTCGAGGGCGAGTGAATGCGAGGAGCACCACCGCACCGATAAGAAAACGCCACGCGCTCGACGCCGAAGGTCCGATGACGAGGAAGACGGGGCGAACGATGGCCGACGTCCACGGGAATATCGTGGCACCCACGAGCACGAAGCCGATGCCGAGCATCGATTCTTTGCGCGAGTGCGACGCGAGCGAGCTCAAAGAACGACCAGGCCGGTGCGATCCGCCTCGAGGGTCAACACCGTTCCCGGCACCGAGTGCGCCGAGAGGAATTCACGAGCCGCGAGCGCCACGTCGTGCACTGAATCGCTGAGACACAGCCCGAGCATGGTCGAACCAGCGCCGGACCAGCACGAACCTGACGCGCCGGCTGCACGAAGCGCGAGGAGCAACGGTGCCGCAAAGGGCAGCAACGACATTCGATACGGCTGGTGCAATGTGTCATCCATGGCTGACGACACGAAACTGTGATGGTTCGCGAGTCCCGCGATGAGCAGTCCCAGGGAGCTCAAATTGTGAACGGCGTCGCTGAAGGGGACCGAACTCGGCAGCACCCGTCGCGCGTCGATCGTCGCCAGCTCCTCGTCGGGTATCACGACAACGAAATGCCATTGGTCATCGAGTGCGAGGGGACGCGCGATGATGCCCTCACGTTCGTGCACACTCGCCACGACCAGGCCCCCGAGCAGCGACGCCGCGGCGTTCTCCGCGTGTCCGTCGACCTCGGTCGCGATCGCCAGTGGATCACTGGCGCCGGCTGCTGCGGCGGCGGCGAGCGCCAGTGCGGCAGAAGAGCCGAGGCCCCGCGACAGCGGGATTGCGGAGTTGACGTGCATCGAGAAATTGGAGTGGCCAAGGACCCGTGACGCGACCACCGCACCCAGGTGTCGCTCGTCGTCGAAGCGACCGGCGCCGAACCCTTCACTCGTGATCGCGAAGGAATCGGACAGTTCGAGACTCACTTCCACGTAGAGATTGAGGGCGACAGCCAAGGCGTCAAAGCCGGGACCCAGATTGGCAGAACTGGCGGGGACTCTCACAAGCATGGATTCAGCGTAGGCGTTGCCACAGTGACGGTGGAGACACACTCTCGCCCGCCACGAGCGCAATCCTCTCGAGATGTTTCGCGTGCACGATGAGCCAACCCACCCGTTGACCCCGACGGATGGGGTTGGAGAAATGGGCAAAAACCACCGAGACGGGAAGGCTTCCCTGGACGGGCCACCAATGGAATGAACTCGCGCGAGCGGTGAGTACGGGCGCGCTCTTCGCCCAGCCAATGCGCCCGACGACGTCGCCCTTCGCGAGCGAGAGACTCCGCTCCCCCGCCACGGCGGACTGAGCCAGTGCGAGGGCCGCGTCACCGGCGGGTCCGAGGAGGTCTCCGCCGCGCTGGTCGAGCACGACGGAATACACGGTGCGCAGTCGGGCGCCGTCGAGGAACTGCATCGCCATGACATCACACCCGCCCGCGGCCAGAGTGCGGCCCGACTTCACACCGATCACGTGATCGATACCTACGTAGGGGGTGTAGGAACCAACGGTTCCGGCGACCGGCAACGTCACACTCGTCTGGGCGACGATGGAGCGCACGAGCGGTGACTTCATGAGTCGCTCAGCCAACAGACCTTGATCGAGCGCGGTCGACACTGACCCCGGGTCGTAGCCCGACGGGTCGACGTAGTGGGTGCCGACAAAACCCATCGAAGCCGCCGTCTGGTTCATCAGCGCGACGAAGTTAGCGCTGGAGCCCGCGACCATGTTGGCGAGCATGACCGAGTAGTTGTTCGCGGAGTGCACCAGGAGTCCGTCGAGGAGTTCAGACTCGCAGAGTTGCTCGCCAACGCTCACCAACGCGTTGGACTGGTCGGTCTGGATCATTGCTTCGTAGGTCGCAACGTCGCTAGCGCTCACCGTGACGCAGGGACCCGTTTGGCCGATGCTGAGGGGCAACTTCTTCAAGACCACGTACGCGGTCATCATCTTGGTGAGACTCGCGATGGGCATCGGGCTGTTGTTGTGGTTCAAGGTGATACCGAGTGACGGCACGATCAGCGCGGCGCTTCCACTCTCGGGCCACGCGATCTTCGCGCGGGTCGTATCGGGCACCCGCAGACTCAGCACTGCTGTAGACGTTGGATGCATCAGGGGCAGCTGCATGCAGACGATGAGTGCCAGCGCCAGCGCCGCCCCGAGGAGCATGGCACAGAGACGGGTCAAGAGCCCGCGACGGCGCGAACGACGAGAAGAGGAGCGGCGGGCCACGATCTAGAGCGACGACTGCTGGTCGTATTCTTCGAGCGTGATCAGGACCTTGCGAGCCTTGGAGCCGTCGCCGGGCGCCACCACACCTTCTTCTTCGAGTTGGTCCATCAGACGCCCCGCTCGAGCGAAACCCACTCGAAGCTTTCGTTGCAACATCGAGGTCGAACCAGACTGAGTTCGAATCACGAGCTCTCGGGCTTGGCGAAGGATCTCGTCGTCCGCATCGTCGCCTGATCCAGACCCCGACGACGAGCGGCCCGCGGGAATGTCGAGGGCCACCACGGTCTCTCGTCGACCTCCCTGGGCGCGCCAGTTCTCTACGACTCGACGCACCTCGTCCTCAGAGACCCACGGTGACTGCAGACGACGTGCGATGTTGCTCGACGCCGTGACGAGCAACATGTCGCCCTTGCCAATGAGTCGTTCCGCGCCAGCTTGATCGAGGATGACCCGACTGTCGGCGAGTGAGGAAACGGCGAAGGCCATGCGGCTGGGGACGTTGGCCTTGATGACCCCGGTGATGACGTCGACGCTCGGACGCTGGGTTGCGAGCACCAGGTGTATGCCCACCGCGCGCGCCATCTGGGCAATGCGCACGACCGACTCTTCGACGTCACGCGCCGCCACCATCATCAGGTCGTTCAATTCGTCGACCACGATCACGATGTAGGGCAACTGTTCGGGGCCTGGCGACGCTTCAACGTCCGACGCGAGTCCGGTCGCTCGCTCAACCGCGTCAGCGACCTGCTCTCGAATGGTCGGTGCGGGCGTCAGTTCGCCGCGTAGCACCATCTGCTGATAACTCGTGATATCACGCGCGCCGCACTCCGCGAGCAAGTCGTAGCGGCGCTCCATCTCCTTGACGGCCCACGCCAGGGTCGCGGCGGCCTTCTTTGGATCGACCACGACGGGCGCCAAGAGGTG
>JABBNY010000197.1:2621-5028 GCA_019352095.1 Acidobacteriota bacterium | reverse complement strand
CCCTTCGAAGATCGTGTAGATCTTCGAGTCACGGTGCCACCTCTCGACCGGGTACTCACGTACATAGCCGTAGCCACCGAGGATCTGAATCGCCTCTTCGGTCACTTTCACCGCGGTCTCGCCGGCGTAGAGCTTGGACATCGAACCCTCGCCATTGAGGAAGGGCTTTCGCGTCGCCGCCATCCACGCGGCACGCCACACCAAGAGGCGAGCGGCGTCGACGTGCATCTTCATGTCAGCGAGCTTGAATGCGATCGACTGGTTCTCAATGATCGCGCGACCGAACTGCTTACGCTCTTTGGCGTAGTCGAGCGAATACTCGTACGCAGCGCGCGCGATTCCGAGCGCCTGGGCGCCGACGGCGGGACGCGTTGCTTCGAAGGTCGCCATCGCGGCCTGACTCGATGCCTTCTTACCTTCTCGAACGCGAGCCAAGCGCTCGTCGAGCTTGTCCTTGCCGCCGAGGAGACACGACCCGGGCACGCGACACTCCTCAAGGACCACCTCAGCGGTGTGCGAGGCACGAATGCCCATCTTCTTGAACTTCTGGCCCATGCGCAGACCCTTGGTCCCTTCGGGCACGATGAACGACGCCTGTCCGCGTCCCGCGAGCTCGGGCGCGACCGACGCCACGATGACGTGGACATTGGCAATGCCGCCATTGGTGATCCAGGTCTTGGTGCCGTTGAGCACCCATTCATCGGTCGCTTCGTCGTAGACCGCGCGAGTGCGAAGCGACGACACGTCGCTGCCGGCATCGGGTTCGGAAACTGCGAACGCCGCGATCTTGATGTCGTCAAGAGTCCCAAAGCATTGGGGTATCCACTCCATCTGCTGCTCAGGGGTGCCGTTGGCCATGATCGCCGCCACGCCGAGTGAGGTGCCGAGGATCGACATGCACAGACCCGCGTCGCCCCACGCGAGTTCTTCAATAGCGAGCATCATCGAAAGACCGGTCTTATCGGCGAAGGCGTTCGCGAAGAAGTCCAGGCCGTAGATGCCGATCTTCGCGGCCTCTTCAATGATGGGCCACGGGGTCTCTTCGCGCTCGTCCCATTCGTGAGCCGCCGGGCGCATCACGTTCGACGCGAATCCGTGGACCCAGTCCTGGAGGGTCTTCTGGTCGTCGTTGAGTTCCAATGAGAAATCAGTCATAAGCACCTCTGAGTTAGGAATCTAGTTACTGGCGAGTAACAAGTCGTAATCCTAGACGCGAATCCGGGGACAAAAAGAACAACCGCCGCCCGAAGGCGGCGGTTGACTACTTCAATAAGTTTGGTTAGTTCAAGATGACGCGCTTCGCGAGCGGTCCGCGATCGCCTGGCTCGATATCAAACTCTACGGTCTGACCCTCGACGAGAGTCTTACGACCTTCACCTTGAATCTCCGAGTAGTGAACAAAGACGTCAGGCTGGCCATCAACAGCGATGAATCCCCAACCCTTCTCGTCATTGAACCACTTAACGGTTCCTACAGCCACTGTGGGCCTCCTTGTTTCTTTGGATCCGACGTGCGCCGGGTCCGGAGGGAACCACAACGGCAACCTCAATTGAACACGCTACAGGGTAAAAGCGCTCGGGACCAACAAATTTTTAGGGCCGACGTATCTGCGTGCCCGAGGTCGAGTCCTCGACAACCCAGCCCAGCGCCGTCAATTGGGCGCGAAGTTCATCAGCTCGGGCCCAATCCTTCGCGGCCCTCGCCTCGTCGCGCGCGCGCACGAGGTCACTGGCGTCTTGATCCACGTGATTGCTACCAGCCAGTAACGGCAGTCCCAAAGCGCCGAACAGGACGTTGATGCCCACCGCCATATCCCAGGCGAGTTCATCTTCACCCTGATCAGCTAGTTGATTTGCCAGACTAACCGCCTCGAAGAGCGCCGCCACCGCGCTCGGCGTGTCGAGGTCGTCGTCGAGCATGGCGCCGACCTTCGCGACGAGTGCTCGACCCTTGGGCCCCAGTGCGTGCGACGTCGCGACCTCGAGGGTCTCGCCCGCCAGGGTCGGTAACTCGAATCGCCGCGCCAGACTGTCCAGGCGCTCGAGGGACCGTTCGGCGTCGGCGATGGTGGTGGTCGTCACGTCGATCGGTGAGCGGTAGTGCGAGCGGATCACGAGGAGCCGGTAGGCGCGCGCATCGGTGGTCTCGAGCAGGTGCGTCAGGGACGTGAAGTTGCCGAGGGACTTACTCATCTTCTCAACACCCACCATCACCCATCCGCTGTGGTCCCAATGACGAGCGAAAGAGCGTCCGGCGGCCACCGCCTGGGCGCGTTCGTTCTCGTGGTGGGGGAACTTGAGATCGAAGCCGCCCGTGTGCAGGTCGAAGTCGTCGCCGAGCAGGCCAAGGGACATCACAACGCACTCGGTGTGCCAGCCCGGTCGGCCCGCGCCAAATGGCGCGGGCC
>JABBNY010000197.1:0-2611 GCA_019352095.1 Acidobacteriota bacterium | reverse complement strand
GCGGCTGGCCCGCGAGCAGCCCGTAATCAGGCACACGACTCACATCGAAATACAGGCCGTCGCTGGTCACGTAGGCAATGTCCTTATCGAGAAACGAGGTGATGAGCTCAACCATCTCGCCCACCCACTGGGTGGCGTGGGGGGTGTCACTCGGTCGAGCGACACCGAGCCGGTCCATGGCCCGCCACCACTCGTCTTCGTAGGTGGCGGCGACCTGTTGTTCACTGAGGCCGTCTCGAAGCGCGCGATTGATGATGTTGTCATCGATGTCGGTGATATTCGAGACAAAGCGCACGTCGAGCCCTCGAAACGTGAACCAGCGTCGAGCGACGTCCCACACGAGCGTGTAGCGACCGTGACCGAGGTGGGGCAGGTCGTACACGGTTGGCCCGCACACGTACATCGAGAGACGTCCGGGATCCCGGAGTTCCAGCGCTCGAATCTCGGCGTGAGCTGTATCGTAAAGTCGAATCACTGCACCCAAACTAGGCCACCACGATGCGTCGAGGGTCAGTGGTGAGCGAATCATCTCGCCGTTCGCCACTCTCGTCACGAAGACCACAGCGCCGCTCTGGCGAGCGTCGCGCCAGGTCAACGTCGAACTGCGCGGCGAGAGCCCGATCGATGGTGGTTCGATTCACTGGTCCAGTGCACGTAGGAGAGAACATTCCTTTATGAGAACTGACTAAGAAGTCACGAAGTTTCGTTTGTTTGCTCGCATTCGGTGGGTAATCTCGCCTCATAACTCGTGCGCAGCACCATCTATTGGAGACCTCGTTGGATTCTGTCACTTTCGACCCGCGAAAGCCCGTGGCCGCCCCTCGAGGCCAACAAGCTGGGGCCCGACACGCCAAGGCGCAGGGACCGAGTTGGCTCTCGTTCTACTTGGTGCTCATCGTGATCGGGCTCGGCATGGGCCTCGTGCTCGGCCTGCCCCTGGTCGACGGCACGCGAAGCGAACTCCACGTCGCCGGCGGACTCTTGATGTTCCTCGGATCGACCACCGGACTCATTGGTACCTACCTCGCGCTGGTGATGGTCGTTCTCGCCAGCCGCATGCCCGCGCTGGAACGCATGCTGGGCCAAGGCGGCGTCATCCACTGGCACCGTCGCTTGGCCCCGTGGCCACTCATCTTGATAGCGGCCCACGCGGTCCTGCTTACACTCGCCTACGCCCAGGCCGCCAAAACCGGCCCCCTCAGCGAGCTCGGGACGATCGTGAACACGTTTCCGAACATGGTCACCGCCACCGTCGCCCTGGGCCTCATGATGCTGATTGGACTCATCTCGATCCGCCAGATTCGAACGCGCCTGTCGCGTGAGAATTGGTGGATCGTGCACCTGTTCATGTACGTGGCGCTCATCTTGTCCTTCGCCCACGAGGTCGTTCTCGGGCCTTCGTTTGTGGGTCACCCCCTCACCCAGTTGACGTGGACGATCGCGTGGCTCGTCGCGGCGGCATTGGTGCTCACCTATCGCGTCGCCATGCCCATCTATCGCACGCGCCGTCACGCCCTCAAGGTCGCTGAAGTGCGCCACGAAGGACCGGGCGTCGTGTCGATCATCTTGAAGGGCCAGAACCTTGAGCGCTTGGCGATCGCGGGTGGTCAATTCTTCGAGTGGCGCTTTCTCACGCCGTCCATGTGGTGGCAAGCGCACCCCTTCAGCGTCTCGGCCCTCCCCAAGCCCCCGTACATGCGCCTGACCGTTCAAGACGCCGGTGACTTCACTCGTGCACTCGCGACGCTCAAGGTCAGCACCTCAGTCGCAGTCGAAGGCCCCTACGGCTCGTTCACCGCATTCGCCGCCAAGCGCACCCACGCGCTGCTCATCGCAGGTGGCGTCGGGGTGACCGCGGCGCGTTCGCTGCTCGAAGACCTGCCGGCGAAGTCACGACCCGTCGTGGTACTTCGCGTCTCGCGCGACGAGGACCTCATCTTGGCCAACGAGATCGAAGAGCTCGTACGTCACAAGAAGGGTGAAGTGCACCGGTTGATCGGTCACCGCAACGAGGTCTCACTCGAAGTCATCAAACAGCTCGTCCCCGACATCTCCCAACGCGACGTCTTCATCAGCGGCTCGGAGGGTTTCGTCGCTAGCGCGGTCCACTTCGCCCAGCGCGCCGGCGTCGCACCCGGGTCCATCCACCAAGAGGCCTACGCCATCTAATGAGAGAACTATGAAACGACCCATCACCATCTTGAGCGCTACGACCGTCGGCTTCGTCGGAGTACTGGCCCTGCACGGACCGCTCACGGCCTCCTCGCCGCTCGCGAGTGGTCCGACCACCACGTCGACGCCACCCGCTTCGCCGAGCACCACCACAACCGCAGCGTCGTCGACACCATCGACGACGCCCTCGACGAGCGTCCCCGCCACGTCCCCTCCCACCACGAGCGCCCCGGTCTCGAGTACCGCGACGCGCAGTGCGGTTGGTAAACACGAGTACTACGGCTACGGCGAGATGGCGGTGAAGGTGACCGTCGTCGGCACCCACATCGTGGGTCTCACGATCGCGTCGCTCAAGACTGCCGAGTCCTACTCCCAGCAACTGGCCCAACAGGCGCTACCGATCCTTAAGTCAGAGGTCCTCCAGGCCCAGGGGACACGG
>JABBNY010000196.1 GCA_019352095.1 Acidobacteriota bacterium | reverse complement strand
TTTCGTCCCGACCTCACGGGTTGTTCGTCGGCGAAACCGGATCCGGTAAGACCCACCTGGCCCGACTCGTCATTGAACAAGCGGTGAACGCGGGTACCGTATGGGTCGCCGATGGAAAAGGCGGGGGTGACTTTTCCAAATCCTCGACGTCCAAACTCGCACTTGGTCCGTCAGAGACCATTGCACTTCTCGAAGAGGCGGCTGACGTAGTTGAGCAACGCATGGCCGTGCTCCGCGCTACCGGTGAACGACTCTCTTCAGAAACTCCGCTCCTCTGCATCGTCGACGAGCTCGCTGCGGTGCAACTGCGCCGTAGACATGAGGACACCAAAGTAAGCCGTGATCGGAAGGACCAACTACAGGGTGCTTTGGGCGAGATTGCTCTTACCGGGCGGTCGGCACGGGTGCACCTCTTGGTTCTCCTCCAACGACCGGACACCGATTCGCTTCCTGGTGCCCTTCGTGATCAACTTGGTCTTCGTGTAGCGCTTGGCTGGATGAGCGGCGACGGATACCGGATGGTCTTTGGCGCTGCGGAAATACAGCCTCCGCGCAACCTGGAACCTGGCCATGGTTGGATCTCAGGTCACGTGGGTCATCGTGATGGACCTCGCCCTTTCATTGTCGCTAGGCACACGTAACAGCGGTGATATACGGTGAAACCTCTGAGAGGTTTACTTCATGCGCGGATCAGTAAGCAAAGATGGAACATCGTGGATGTTTGTCGTAGACCTGCCCAGAGGTATCGACGAGAAGAGACGGCAGCAGAAGCGGCGAGGCTTCCCCACCCGTAAGGTGGCCGAAGCCGAACTCCAGAAGGCATTGCAGCGCGCTTCAGCGGGCGTATTCGTCGAGCCATCGAGACTGACCTTGGGCTCGTATCTGATTGACCAATGGCTACCTGCCATCGAAGGAACCGTCCGGTCGTCGACCCTCGCCTCGTACAAAGGAAATATCACTCGCCACGTCATACCAATGCTCGGTGGTATTCAACTGCAAGCGTTGACCGCACCGATGCTGACAACGGTCTACCGCAGACTCAGCGAAGAAAAGGGGTTGTCACCCAAGACTGTTCGCCACGTCCACGCAACAATTCGCAAGGCGTTGTCAGACGCGATCAAGTGGGGACTGGTAGAACGCAATGCCGCATCGACAGCCGAGCCCCCTAAGCTCGTCCGCTCCGAGATGCGAACCTGGACGGCTCAAGATGTTCGCACTTTCTTGCGGTTCATCGACAACGACTCGTTAAAAGTCGTCTTCACGCTGCTCTGCACTACCGGCATGCGTAGGGGCGAGGTCCTTGGCCTTCGGTGGTCGGACGTCGATTTCAACAATGCTCGCTTACGAGTTCAGCAGACATTGACCAGTGTGGAATACCAACTGGTGTTTGGAGAACCAAAGACGTCGAGAGGGCGACGATCGGTGCCATTCGACCCAACGACTCTGGCGGTGCTCCGTCAGCACCGTGCTCGCCAGAACGAAACACGGTTATTGATGGGAAGTGATTGGAGCAACACAAGGGATCTGGTCATGGTCAAACCCGATGGTTCCCCGGTCCATCCGGACACCGTGAGCGACACCTTTGACCGCCGAGTGAGGGCCTGCGGCTTACCGAGAATCCGACTGCACGACTTGCGCCATACGTGGGCGACCCTGGCACTCGAAGCCAACATTCCAGTGAAGGTGGTATCCGAGGTCTTGGGTCATAACAGCCCAGCATTCACTCTGGACGTCTACAGCCACGTCACACCCGTGATGATGGAGGATCTCGCCAGAACGGTCGGAGTCACAATCTTTGGTGCTGGATGATGACCTCACCGTGCAAACGGATGCGTTCTCATCCGTTACCGCCGGTATTGGCTCATCAGCGCCAAAGAAGTCGAGCAAAGATCCTTCCGGTCAATCGCTGGAGAATTCTGGCACCACGGGCTCGTTGTGGTCGATCACCTAGTAGTGGTCGGCGATAGCGAGTACAACTCAGCGTTTCTCAGTAAACCGTAGCCAAAAATGGCAAACTCCCACGAGCAGCTTTTCTACTTGCCCTTCTTCGGAGGTACCTTTCGAGTCACTGGCGGCTTCGCCCCAGTTGATGTGTCGGGAGTCGAGCGGTCGTGTCCAGGAACTTTCGTTCCGTCCTCTCGGGTGTACGGCTTCACTCGAACGATCTTGTTACCCTTGGCCGTTTCTGCCATCGTTGTCACCCCCAATTCGGTATGCGATATACACCTAGCCCTCAGTGGCTAAACGTACGGCCCATTGTACGTGGCACAAATGTCCAATAGGGGGACGTGTTTCGGCGCATCGCTGCCCATTGGTACACCCCTGTCGTACCATCAATTCATGCACTTCTCCTCACTTCCTCCGGACAGCTCAGTCCGATTCATCGACTACGGCTCGCGCTTGTGCGCGCAGGGAGGTCTTCGATGACGGTCAGGCAAGCACAAGAAGA
The DNA here is from genome assembly GCA_019352095.1 of Acidobacteriota bacterium. Taxonomy (GTDB): domain Bacteria; phylum Actinomycetota; class Acidimicrobiia; order Acidimicrobiales; family RAAP-2; genus RAAP-2. Next base: position 2,600 of record JABBNY010000196.1, on the reverse strand, counting down.
CCTGGGAATCGACGCAAGAGTTGAAGTTCCTACGAGTGAAGCATGGGTTGATCTTCCTGGTCTCTCGGTCATCAACGAACCAAAAGGAGTCGTTTACACGAGAGGATGGGTCGTCGACCTGATTCTCGACCTAGCCGGATACCGCGATTCGGAGGATCTTGCAGCCCTGTATGCAGTCGAACCGTCTGCAGGAGATGGAGCCTTTCTACTGCCCATGATCCGAAGGCTTCTCGACTCAGTTGAGAAGCACGGTAGGCCGCTCGATGAGGCCCGGAATGCGCTTCATGCGTATGAACTTGACGAGCGATCTGCGACACGCGCAATCGGACTCGCCGTTAGCGAGCTCGTGCGTCGTGGAGTTGATGCTGCAATAGCGAAAACGATCGCGCACGGCTGGGTCACAGTCGGGGATTACTTGTTCGAATCCGTGAGCGATCGGCAAGCGGATCTTGTGGTGGGTAATCCCCCGTACATCCGCTACGACGATCTCCCAGAAGGGGCCTTCGACGCATATCGTCGCATCTATCCAACGATGAATGGTCGTTGCGATATTTACGTTGGTTTCATTGAAGCAGGAGTACGCCAGCTCAAAGAGGGTGGAGCGCTCGCCTTCATCTGTGCGGACCGTTGGATGCGATCAGCGTACGGTGCTGATCTTCGACAGGAACTGTCAAAACACTTCAGCATGGAGGTCGTGATCGAAATGCACGACGCGCCTGCATTTGCAAACAACGTTGCTGCGTATCCTGCCGTCGTCGTCATTCGACGAGCACCGCAAAGTGCAGTCATTGTGGCAAGCGCAAGTGCTGGTGCAGAACCAGCATTCGGAAGCGACAATCTTGCGGACGCACTCGTAGGTCTTGCGGAAGGGCAAATCGATGAGATTCCAGGCTTCAAGGCCACAATTGTCCAAGATTGGTTCACAGGAAATGGACCGTGGCCATCTGTTGAGCCAAAGCAGCTCGAAGTGCTTCGTCGCCTCGAGAAGGACTTCCCCGCGATCGAAGACGCAGCACCAGGAACGAAAATCGGTATTGGTGTTGCGACCGGAAACGACAGTGTCTATGTGACAACGGATTCAAACATTGTCGAACCTGAGCGCCTGCTGCCGCTTGCCATGGCAGCAGACACGAAGTCAGGCACGGTCCAATGGTCCGGCCACTACCTCATCGATCCGTGGCAACAAGGGGCGCGACTCGTTGATCTTGATTCATATCCGCGTCTTCGTGCATATTTTGACGAGCACGCTATGCAGATAACACGGAGAAACATTGCCAAGCGCAACACGGTTGACTGGTATCGAACGATCGACCGCGTAAACCATGACCTGAGGCATCGTGACAAGCTCTATTTCCCCGACATGAAGCTCGCGAGCAATCCGACGCTTGATAAGGGCCAGACATACCCGCACCACAATCTCTACTATCTCGTGTCGGATGGCTGGGACCTTGAGGTGCTCGGTGGACTCCTGCTCTCAAAAGTGGCACAACTCTTCATTGAGGCATACTGCGTGAAAATGCGAGGCGGGACGTTGCGTTTTCAGGCGCAGTACTTGCGGCGGATACACGTTCCTGATCCGACATTGATGCCAGAGGATATTGCTTCGAAACTGCGAAAGGCATTTCGGAGCCGCGATGTCGTCAAGGCGACGAAAGCTGCAATCGAGGCGTACGGTATCCAAGATTTGGCGGGAGCGTTCTCGTGTTGAACGATCTCGACGAACGATTTCAGGAAGCGGCACAGTTCTTCTGGACCTCACGCGACCTTGCGCAGCAGACGCAAATTGCTTCTGGGAGAGCCGACGCAGGCACACGAGGTGCCGTTACTGCCGGAAAGCAGATGGGTGCGCTGGAAGAACTATTGACTGACGTTCTCGTCGATGCCGGAATCGAACGTTCACACGTACGGGCTCGCTCGTCACTCGAACTGCCCGGCTACTACCGACCCGAGAAGCAATGGGACCTTCTCGTCGTCGTCGATGGACAACTGCTCGTGGCAATCGAGTTCAAGTCACAGGTTGGCCCGAGTTTTGGAAACAACTTCAACAACCGAACCGAGGAAGCAATCGGCAATGCCGAAGACGTGTGGACGGCATACAGGGAGGGGCGTTTCGGAAAACATCAGGCACCGTTCCTTGGATACTTCTTTCTCCTTGAAGATTGTGCAAAGGTACACGCTCCGGTCAAGAATTCCGAGCCGTACTTCGAAGTCGATCCCGTGTTCAAAGGTGCGTCGTACGCGAAGCGGTACGAGGTGCTCTGCGAGCGGCTCGTCCTTGAGAGGAAGTACACCTCGGCGTGCCTTGCACTCGCAACGAATGCTTCCCCGACGAAAGTTACCTTCCCTGCAGCAACGCTCAACTTCCGACAATTTGCAGCGGCTGTTGATGCGCACGCTCAGAGTTTCATCAATGGTCGTGAGTAAGAGCGTGGTGCCCTGTGACGATGCCACCGCTTGACGGCCTGTCAACCGACAGCTTCCCTAACAACAGATTCAAAGGAACTGCCCGAATGGCTCTCAGAGATTGGCACCAACAGCATGCTGCTGACGAGAATCATGGAAACTCCCCAGAGCCGATCATCGAAATTCCCCACCCTGTG
>JABBNY010000195.1 GCA_019352095.1 Acidobacteriota bacterium | reverse complement strand
GTTTCACAACAACACACGGCCCCCGGAAACGGGGGCCGTGTGTTGTTGTACTGGGATCGTTCGAACAACTCGCCAATGATGATCAAAGTAGGAAAATGAGAAATCAATTTGTTGGGTACACCTCAAATCTTGACCGTAGTGCACTTGAACCGCTTCAAGAAGAAACCCACAGTGCTGCATCGCTTCACTATGGGCGTGGACTCCCCTACTTCTAACCACACGCCCTCGTCCAAAATAGAACGATCAAAGAGTTCTTGTAGGACTTACGTCGACGAGCAACTGGAGCCCTAGGCGCGACTAAGAAAGTTCAGCCTCATCGGATCGCACCGGTCTGCCCATTGCACGAATATGGCGAAAGTGTGAAGAGACCGCTGCGTGAAAAGAAGGTTGGATGCGTCGCGGGATCTTGAATTGCGCGCAGACCGTACTCACTACGGGAGCAATAATGGGGTACGCGGTATGGGGCACGCGAGGGAACAGATGATGCTCGGTCTGATGGTCGAGTCCTCCCGCGTACCAGCGAAAGAGTCGGCTCAACGGGCCAGCACCGTGGGAGAAATCGAGGCTTGACCGTACCTGCCACTCGTGCCATTGGTACGGCGGCCGAGAACCCGCCGCGGCGAACTCGGCATTCTCAACGACGTGCGCGGACTGAAAGACAACGCCGAGCAAGAAGCCGACAGCAAACATGACAGCGACTGCACCCACGGCCACTACCCAGAACGGATGCGTCAACCAAGGTAGCCCCAACATCACAGCTACGAAGGCGAGTTTGGAGAGAATCGCGACCGTTGCCTCCGAGACACGAGAACGAGAACTTCGTGCGTGTCGCGACGCCCCAACCAGCGTGGTGAGGTCGTTGAACATGATCTCCAAGACAGTGAAGCAGTAGAGCGGCCACAGATAGATGTGTTGATAACGGTGCCAGAAATACCGACGCTGGAAAGGTGCGAGTCGTGCAAGAGGCCCGAGATTGATGTCAGAGTCAAGGCCCACGACGTTGGGTGAACCGTGGTGCAGTGTGTTGTGGCGATAGATCCAACGGTTAGCGTCTGCACCTATCACGAACATGCTCCAGCCAACAATCCTGTTCGCTCGAGAGATGCGCTTCGTGTTAGCCGCGAAGAAGGCGTTGTGATTGGCATCGTGTTGAATATTGAATCCAACCGCGGCGAAGGCAAGAGCCATTGAAGTAGCGGCAATCACTCCTTCAAGCCATCCAGAAGCGAGAATCACGCCGGTGAAACTTGCAAGGTACCATGACGCGATGACCAAGGCCTTTCTGTGCAGACTGCGATGTGCCGCACGCAATGTCGCTGGATCCAGTCGCTCGACAACTGCGCGGGTCAATGCACCTGCGAATCCCCCAGTCATAACCGGTGAGGGACCGGCGGCAATGCTCACAAGGGTTACTGTCCTTCACGAAGTAGTGACAGCAATCTTACGGTCGTACGCCCAATCTCATACACGTCTATGCACGAAGGTCGAGAGACAGGGAACGAAGACACGTCGACACTTGTGTCGTCGTCGACTCAACTCAGTGAATGTTCCCTTCACGACAGCAGCAACTCCCTGGTGATCAGGTAGAGCCTGTCCTGACCGAGAAGATCTGACTGTTTCATCAACTACGGCGATCATGACACGGGCACAACAATCAGCGTCGGGCGAGCACCTACGCCCAAGGATGTAGTTATCGCGCCCAAGGGCACCGCTTCTTTCGGCATCGCGTACCTTGATGTTCTTGGCATGCAGTACAGGAACGACAAGGGCTGTGAGATGACCCGGATTGCGGTGAACTTGCCTGGTGTTACACCGGTTGCGTCATACGGAGGTGAGGCGCTTTCGCTGACCAATGCCATTGGCATAGATTTTCACTACATCAATGCCTGCTTCACCAACTTTGTCTTTGGGCTTACGCCAGTAGTTAGTGGTCCGACCCCACCAGCCCAAGGTGCCACGGTCTACACTTGCGCCTCTACCGCGCTCTCTGTGAAGTTAGGGGCCAAGGGGCACGGTGGTGCTGGTAGTGAGGGTTTCGCGATTGCTGTTACCAACAAAGGAGCAATATCCTGCTCTCTCGATGGTTTTGCAACGGTCACCGCATTGACGAAGACCAAAAGTGCGAAGCCCATCACCTTTGTTCACACCTCACGCTCGCAAACTTACGCAACTGCTTCTCCTAGGACGGTTGTCTTGGCCCCTAAGGGAACTGCTTCGTTCGGTATTTCATTTACAGATGCCGCCGACCAGCAGTACGGCAATGCGACCGGTTGCCAGATGTATGCGGTGAATGTCCGGCTGCCAGGTGCTAAGTCCAGTCGCACGACGAGAATTTCAGTGGCTTCTATTGACGGTCCACTCGAAAACTACGTGAACTCCTGCTTCACAGCTTTCGAGTTCGGCCTAACACCTATCGTGAAGGGCTCAACGCCTCCGCAGCCGTAATCTTCACCGCTAATGTCTGGCCGTCTGTAGCTAACGACAACGCCCGTCGAAGGGGCGACGCAACAGATCTGCCATCTTTCACTGGCAGCTACTCACCTGAAGTCGAACTACCTGTATATCTCGCGTCGGTGCCCAATAGTCACGACCACAATGAGCAGGACGCCGTCGTCGATGGTGTAGATGATTCGGTAATCACCGACTCGCAGCCGATATCCATCTCTCCCACGAAGCTGGCGCGACGCAGGCGGACGCGGATCGCGACCAAGGAGCGTAATTGCACCATGAATGCGTGGCTGTATCGCTCGATCTAATTTGCGCAATTCGCGCAACGCGGCAGGACGAAACTCGATTCGATAGTCACTCACGTCCAGCCGAGGTCCGTCTTGACTTGCGCCCAGGGAATGTTGTCCCCCGCTTCAGCAATTGCGGCATCAAACGAGGCAACATCTTGGGATTCTTCAAGCGCTTCGAGCATTTCGTCATATTGGTCTGGGCTAATGATCACCGCAGCACGCCGCCCGTAGTGCTCAAGCTCGACGGGCTCCGACTGCGACATCTCAACCACCTCGGACAACCGCTCCCGAGCTTTACTGACAGACATTTTCACCATGTCCAAATTGTACAACATAATCCTCGATGTTGTACAACTAGTGTCGGAGGCCCGACATAACAGGAGTGCAACCTTGCATTGGAGACTGTCCTAAGAACTCGGGGAACCGTACGAATCTGGAGCGCAGAGGCCCTCCGACGAACTAAGAAGTCCAGCTTGAAGTCTAGAGAGGGATTGGGGACCAGTTGTATCCGCCGTCAAATGTCATTATCAACTGATTGGGACCTTTAGGCGGCTGAACTAGTGCGACTCCTTCAGTCGAGTTAACGAAGTGCATGAAGGTTACGTCGCCGACGTAGACCACCGTCCAGTGGCGGCCCCCGTCGAAGCTAGCCAGCAGTTTTTGATTCGGTGATAAGCGGGTAATGAGAATCGTTGTCGGCTTCGGTGACGCGATGGCCGATCCAAAATAAACTCTTCCCTGCCCCAACTCAGGACCCGCCGTGAAGGTCCTTCCCGCGTTGGTAGAGACGTAGAGCCACGTCGAGCCAAGGGTCGCACCGGGAGGCGCCGTTTTCGACAACGGAGATGCGAAACCGCCCATCACGCACTCCACAATGAGGTAGCTCGATGTTGAGGCTGCCGGCACGGCCATGCTGTCCCCGACGGACTCACACGGTGCAGTCCACGGGACCCACCGACCCGAGCCGTTCAGCTGGGCACTTCCGGTGGTACCTCGATCGTTGCCTTCGACGAGCCAGCCGTTAGAACCCGACAGGACAATCGCTCCCCACAGAGGTCCGCCTCCGGCCGGCGTCGAGAGCCCTTTGGAGTCAGAAACGTGCCAACGATCCTCGCCAACGGGCGAACTCTCAACGGTGACGTTGAATGATTTGTTAAGGGCCATCAGGTAGACGGTGCTCGATGTGGCTTCGAGGTCGATAACTGGTCCCTGAGCATAAATCCATGATTGCGGCTGGATCTTCCACACGAGCCCTCCGTCGTGTGTGGACCAGAAGACCGGCTTGAAGATGGCCGATTGTTGGCCGTTCACCTTGGTCGGGACCGCAAGCGAGCCGTAGATCCAGCCGTCATCGGCGTTTGCAAAGTGAACGTTCAAGTTTGAAATGTCATCGCCAGCGCTCGTGCCGTACAAAATGGCTGGCGAACCCAAGACCTGGCGGTCGGCACGACTAAGTAGCAACTGGGGAAGCGGGCTTACGATCCACGATCGGCCAGCATTCGTAGACCTTCTGAGCGACAGACAGGTCGTACCCGTGTGACAAGAGGTCGTGCCGAGCACCCAACCTCTCTCCAATGAACTGAAATTGACCGATATGGGACTAAACGAACCATTGACGACACCCGACGTAGAAGATGTTGTAGTGGAGGAGGGAGTATTCGACACGCTGGCCCTTCCTGCGAGGAAAAGCCCGGCGCCCAAGACAACGATTGCCACGATGACAACAAGTTTGCGAGCGTGCATGTAGCCAACGTAGTTCCTGGGCCGCTTACCACTCCATCAATCAATGTGGATGGCCCGACGTGACAAGAATGCCACCATCCACTGGAGACTGGTTCATCAATCGACTCGAGTCCAGAAGACCCGAGTCGGTCTGATACACCCCATCACCGGCGAGGAGCTCCTCTAGGGCGGAGGGAGGGGGACATGACCTGATGATTTCATCAGGGTCGTGAAATCCTTGGAGGTCGGGCGGCGATCAAACGACACGAGCGTTGTCGTTGACCAGATGCCATGATTTTTGAAGTCGCTCGAGACGATGAAACCGTCTTGGTTTATACAAGTCTCGAGATGAGGTGCCCCTGAGGTTTGCAGCAAACAGTGGAGTGATCCGAAGCTCCTCGAGTCCTCGAGCACCACCGGAGGTGACCGCCTCGGCTGACCCTGCAAGAAGTCCTTGACGTGCGAAAGCACTGTCGTGGGGACGAACGGCGCCAACTGATAGGCGTAGCCGTTCGACGCTTCGAAAGGGCCCGGACCGGTGCACTCGAGTTTGCCGCCATTGACCGACGGCCATTTCAAGCACCAGCTGACGTAAGCCCCCTTTTGAACCCACTGGACGAGTGACCCGTCGCTGTGGG
>JABBNY010000194.1 GCA_019352095.1 Acidobacteriota bacterium | reverse complement strand
GCAAGATTCGTAAGCCCGAGCCCTACAAGGGCAAGGGTGTGCGCTACCTCGGTGAACGAGTTGCGCGCAAGGCAGGAAAGGCTGCGAAGTAATGGCTCGTACAACCCGTGAACTACGTCAGCGTCGTCACCACCGCATCCGTCGGCGCCTTTCGGGCACGGCTGAGCGTCCCCGTGTCGCCGTCAGTCGTACCAACAAGCACATCTCAGCCCAGATCATCGACGACGTCGCCGGCCGCACGCTGGCCGCCGCGTCCTCGGTCGAGGCATCACTGAAGGGCACGAGCGGTGGCAACATCGACGGAGCCAAGGCCGTGGCCGCGCTGCTCGCTGAGCGCGCCCACGCCGCCAACATCACCGCCGTGGTCTTTGACCGCGGGGGCTTTGACTACCACGGTCGCGTCGCTGCGTTTGCTGACCAGCTGCGCGCCGCCGGACTGGAGTTCTAATGAGTGACCAAGAGCAGTATGAAGAGCGGACCATCAAGGTCAATCGCGTATCCAAGGTCGTGAAGGGTGGACGTCGTTTCTCGTTCACCGCACTCATGGTCATTGGTGACCGTAACGGCAAGGTCGGGCTCGGATACGGCAAGGCCAAAGAGGCCGGACTCGCCGTGCAAAAGGGCATCGAAGAGGCTCGCAAGAACCTGTTCGAGGTGCCGATTGCCGGTACCACCATTGTCTACCCGGTGCTCGGTGCCTCGGGTGCGGGACGCGTGCTCATGAAGCCCGCCGCTCCCGGTACCGGCGTCATCGCCGGTGGTGCCGCGCGCGCCATCCTCGAGATGGCCGGCGTTAAGGACATCATCGCCAAGTCGCTCGGTTCCTCGAACGGCATCAACGTCGCACACGCGACGATTGAAGGACTCAAGCAGTTGCGTCGACCCGAAGAGATTGCGGCTTCACGCGACAAGACAGCCGACCACGTCATTCCCTCTGGCACCCTTCGCGCGTACCGCGAGCGCCAGCGTGAGGGCGACCTGTTCAAGACGGAGGGCTAGTTCATGGCTCAATTGAAAGTGACCCAAATCCGCTCGTCGATCGCGACCAAGCCCAAGCACCGCGGGACACTGCGCGCGCTCGGTCTTCGTGGCATCGGACAGACAAACGTGTTGCCCGACCGACCTGAGATCCATGGGATGATCGCTCGCGTGCCGCACCTGATCAAAGTAGAAGAGGTCAACTGATGAAGTTGCACGATCTCAAGTCCCCCGCGGGCTCAACACACCGCAAGAAGATCGTCGGTCGTGGTATCGCTGGTAAGGGCGGCAAGACCGCCGGCCGTGGTACCAAGGGTCAAAAGGCTCGTCGACAGATCCCCGCAGGCTTCGAAGGTGGCCAGTTGCCACTGATGCAGCGCATCCCCAAGCTGAAGGGTTTCACGAACCCGTTCCGCGTTGAGTACACACCGGTCAACCTCGACGCGCTGGTCACTCTCGGCGTCAGCGACATCAACCTCGACGTGCTCGTCTCTCGGGGCCTCGCGCGAAAGAAGGACCTCGTCAAGGTCCTCGGACGTGGTGAGCTGACGACGAAGTTGAACGTCAGCGCCCACGGATTCTCGGCCTCGGCCAAGGCCGCCATCGAGGCAGCCGGCGGCACGGTCACCGTGCTCGACCTTCCATTCAGCGTGCGCCCTGCGGCGTCGGGCAACCAGCACCAGAACCGCTAGGTCGTCATGCTGCGCCGACTCGGGAACATCTTTCGCGTAGCGGACCTTCGCAACAAGGTCTTGTTCACGATCGCGATCATCTGCCTCTACCAGTTGGGGGCGAACCTGCCCATTCCTGGCGTCAGCTGGTCCCAGGTCCAGTTGCTCCAGTCCAAGGCCGGCGCGTCGGGTGTTCTGGGATTCTTGAACCTGTTCTCGGGTGGCGCGTTGACGCGTCTGGCCGTCTTCGGTCTCGGCGTCATGCCCTACATCACGAGCTCGATCGTGATCCAGCTGTTGACCACGGTCATCCCCAAGCTGGAGGAATGGCGAGACCAGGGTGCCGTTGGCCAAAAGCGCATCACCCAGACGACCCGGTATCTGACCATCGCGCTCGCGTTGTTGCAGTCGACCGGGCTTATCTACGCGTTCCACGGCCACGACCAGGCGCTGCTCGGCTTCAACATCGACCTGATCCCGAAGTTCACGATCTGGCTCGGCCTGTTCATGGTCGCGATCATGACCGCCGGCACCGCTTTTGTGATGTGGCTCGCGGAACTCATCACCCAGCGCGGTATTGGCCAGGGCATGAGTCTGTTGATCTTCGCGAACGTCGTCGCCGGACTGCCCTCGGGCGGCAAGGCCGTCTGGAGCGAAGGTGGCCCCTTCAAGTTCTCGGTCATCCTGGTCATCTCGATCGCGTTGCTCGTGTTGATTGTCTTCATGGACAACGGTCAACGTCGCATCCCGGTCACGTTCGCGCGCCGGGTCGTAGGTCGAAAAGAGATGGGTGGCAACACCACCTACATCCCTCTCAAGGTCAACCAGTCCGGTGTTATCCCGATTATCTTCGCGTCCTCGGTGCTCTACATCCCGGTGCTCATGTCGAACATCGTGCCGTGGACGGGGTTTCAGTCTTTCGTGAACTCCTCGCTGAACCCGACGAGTTTCTTTTACATCTTGTCGGACTTTGTTCTGATCCTGGCCTTCACGTTCTTCTACGTGTACATCGCCTTCGAGCCGCACCAGCAGGCCGAGATGCTTCGCCAGCAAGGTGGCTTCGTCCCGGGTATTCGTCCGGGCATGCCCACCGAGAAGTACTTCGCCAAGATGTTGAGTCGTATCACGGTCGTGGGCGCGCTCTTTCTCGCATCGGTGGCGGTGGTGCCGAGCATCCTCATGGCACTGTGGAACATCAACAAGTTCCCCTATTACGGTACGACGCTGCTGATCGCGGTGGGTGTGGCGCTTGAGACCATGCGCCAGATCGACTCACAACTCATGATGCGCAACTACGAAGGCTTCTTGAAGCGTTAGCGATGAGCCCACGTCTGAACCTCGTGATTCTGGGAAAACAGGGTGCAGGGAAAGGGACGCAGTGCAAGCGGCTATCCGAGCACTACGCCATTCCCCACGTCTCGACGGGTGACATCCTGCGCGCGGCCGTCAAATCGGGCAGCGCCCTCGGCAAAGAGGTCGCGAGCGTCATGGACGCCGGCGCGCTGGTGTCGGACGAATTGGTGATCCGTCTCGTCGACGAGCGCTTCGAGCAGCCCGACGCGCAGGCTGGGGCACTGCTTGACGGCTTCCCACGCACCCTCGCCCAGGCCGAGGCCCTCGAGGCCCTGCTCGGCGATGACGGGATCAAGCTCTGCATCAACTTAGAGGTGGCGACCGCGCTCGTCACCGAGCGACTGTCGTCACGCCGGGTGTGCCAGGAGTGCGGCGCGATCTACAAAGACACCGACGTCGAGGCCATCTCGGGCACCTGTTCGAACTGCGGTGGCGACGTCATCCAGCGAAAAGACGACCAGCCTGATGCGATCGAGAAGCGCCTCGCGCTCTACGAGCGTGACACGGCGCCCCTGCTCGACTTCTACGCCGCGCGCGGACTGCTCGTGACCATTGACGGTGACCAGAGTCCCGACGAGGTGACCCGGGCGATCGAGGCGGCGGTGCACGAACGGGGACTCGCGTGAGGCGTTCGCCCGACGAGCTCAACAAGATGCGAAAGGCCGGCAAGGTCGTCGCAGAAATGCACGAGGTGACCCGTGCGGCGATTCGTCCCGGCGTCACGACCCTCGAGCTCAACGAGGTCGCGGCCGAGGTGCTCGCCAAACGCGGCGCGCGATCGAACTTCCTCAACTATCACGGCTTTCCCGCCGTGATCTGCACGAGCCCCAATGAGATGATCGTCCACGGCATCCCCGGTCCCTACGTCTTGCAAGAAGGCGACATCATCTCGATCGACTGCGGTGCCATCGTCGAGGGATACCACGGTGACGCGGCCTACACCGCGGGCGTGGGCGAGATCAGCGCGCTCGCGAAGCGACTCATCGACGTCACCGAGCGGTCCCTGTGGGCCGGCATTGATCAACTGGTCATCGGCAACCGCCTCCACGAGGTCGGTCGCGCGGTGCAGAACGTCGCCGAGGCCGCCGGGTTCTCGGTCGTGCGCGAGTACGTGGGCCACGCCATCGGCACCGCCATGCACGAGAGTCCCCAGGTGCCCAATTACTGGCCCGGGACACCCGGACCGACCCTGAAAGAGGGGATGGTCTTCGCGGTCGAGCCCATGGTGAACGTCGGCACGCCCGCCACCTACGAACTCGAAGACGGGTGGTCGGTTGTCACCCAAGACGGCAAACTCTCGGCCCACTTCGAACACACCATCGCCGTGACCGACAACGGTCCCGAGGTCTTCACCGCGTCCTAGTTGCTCACGACACCTAGTCCTCGGGGTGCGAACGGTCGAACTGACGCTGGGCGAAGAGTGCCGCTTCGGTGCGGCGCTGGAAGCCGAGTTTCGCCAAGAGGTTCGAGACGTAGTTCTTCACCGTCTTCTCGGCGAGGAACATCACCTCGGCGATCTCGCGGTTGCTCAATCCCTCGCTCAGTAGTTCGAGAATCTTTCGTTCCTGGGTGCTCAGACTCTCGAGGCGGATGTCCTCGGTGATCTGGCGGCGCAGCCGCTCACGCGCGCGATCGACCTGTTCGTCACTGATCAACATCTCACCGGCCGCGACGCGGCGGATCGAGTTCACGATGTCGCCACCGCGCACGTTCTTCAACACGTACCCTCGCGCACCCGCGAGTACCGCGGCATTGAGCGCCTCGGCGTCGGCGAAGGACGTCAACATCAGACAATTCAGGTCTTCGCGCTTCTCGTGCAGCAATCGACACAGGTCGACACCGCTTCCGTCGGGTAGGCGCACGTCGAGCACCGCTACGTCGATTACTTCGAGGTCCTTGGTCAACGCCTCATCGAACGTGCTGGCCTCGGCGACCACCGTGAGATCCTCGTTGGTCTCGAGCAACTCGCGCAACCCTCGTCGCACGATCTCGTGGTCATCGACGAGAAAGACGCGTATCACATCAGTCCATCCGGTTGGCGGTCCATCTCACCAGTGTGCCACGTCCTATCGCGGAGTCAATAATGCACTCCCCACCGAGGTCCTGGGCCCGGGAACGAAGGTTTCGAAGCCCTCGACCCCCGC
>JABBNY010000193.1 GCA_019352095.1 Acidobacteriota bacterium | reverse complement strand
TCTACTTCAAGTCAATGTGCGACGCACAGGCCGTTGACTGCCTCCAGGCTGACGCGTCACGTTGTGCCGGAATCAGTGAGTGGCTGCGCGTGGCGAGTCTTGCGGAGTCTCACGGACTGCAGGTTTCCGGACACTGCGCGCAATCCTTGCACGCGCACCCCGCGTGCGCCGTGTCAAACATTCGCCACCTTGAGTACTTCGCCGATCACGCTCGCGTCGATCGACTACTTTTCGACGGTGTACTCGAGCCTGTGGGCGGAGTTTTGCGACCGGACCTCACTCGACCCGGACTCGGGTTGGAGTTAAAGACTGCTGATGCAGAGAAGTACCTTGTGGCGAGTTAATCGAACGAAAGACTAGGCCGAACAACTTTGATGGTGCGAGAGTCCTAGCGAGGAAACCGTGAGATCTTTCGTGGGCCGGCCAAACAAGAGAAGCAGACACTTTCGCTTCCGACCAAGTTATTTGCCGATGGCTTCGCGGACAGTTTCGGAGTAGCCGCTGCATGAAAATCGACGTCATGCGCAGCGTTCGTTGCCACTCGGATCTGGAAGAGGGTCTCTCAGTTGTTCGAACCGATTCGGCGAAGAGAGTAAGCGGCATTGATCAATGCGAGATGGGAAAGGGTTTGAGGTACGTTCCCGAGGAACTCGCCCTTCGATCTGTCGATTTGCTCTGCCAGCACTCCAACATCGTTGACGAGGCAAATGTCTTCATCCATGAGCATGGTCGCTGACTCACGTTGACCAACGGCCGCCAACGCCTCGACTAACCAGAAGGTGCAGGCGACGAACGCGCCTTCACTCTCTTCAGCTCGTGTGTACCGATAGTCGAGCGCGCCGTGGCACAGTTCGCGCGAGATCGCCTCGATCGTGCTTACCAGTCGTGGTCCAATGTCGAAGCCCGTTCGAGCGCACAGCAACACCGAGGCGTCTAATTCGTCAGTGTCGGCGTAAAACGAATAGGAATTCCTCTTAGTGGACCGGCATCGCTTTCGTACAAAGGCGCGCACCGCGTATCGTTCATTTCGCCACCGAGCAATATCTCCTCCGTGGAGGTGCCCTCGTTCAAAAAGTTTCACCGCTCGGTCAACGGCGACCCAGCAGTTAATCTTCGAAATCGCGTACTGCTCAATATCGTTGAGTTCCCAGATCCCCGAATCTGATTGCATCCACTCGTCGCAGCATCGCTCTGCGAGGTCACGGAGGAGTACTTCCGAAGTGACATCGAGAACGTTCCCCTTTATCAAATAGCGATACACGCTATCGAAAACGTCGCAATAGTTGCCGAGCTGGAGCTGGTTGGACGCGTCATTGCCGCAGTGTACGGGCCGACTGTTGCGGTATCCGGTGGCGCCGAGTTCTACCGCCGATGAAGTGATTGCTCCCGCCAACGTGTAGAACACGTGCAGTTCGGGGCCATTGTCTTTTATTGCCGTGAGGAGCCAGGAGAATGCACTCTGCACTTCCTTGTTGAGTCCAAGATTGAGAAACGCGTCAATTGCGAATGAAGAATCGCGAACCCATGAGAATCGGTAGTCCCAATTTTTTCCACCTCCGATTCGTTCGCGGAGCAATGTTGTCGCCGCCGCCGAAATAGCGCCGGTATCTTCAGCGATCAATGTCTTCAGCAAGAGCGCCGAACGCGTCACCACCTCGCTCCAACCTTCCGGAGGCGCAATCGATGCGCCCCACTAGCTCCAGATCTCGACTGTCGCGTCGAGTCTCGCGTCAATGTCGCTCACTGACGGCACGGTTACCCGCTCGCCCCGCGTCGCCACGAAAGCGACCAACGTTCTCGTACCCGATTTGACGGAGAAGTTCGCTGCGGCCTCATTTGCCGACACGACAGTGTCAGCGTCACCGTCGAACCGGGAAACAATCGTATGCGTACCAGCCTTTATCACCGCCGTGCCGTTTTCAAGCGAGCAACAAGCGGTGACCGTCTCAAATTGAGAGCCTGGAATGAATGATCAACGCATTGCCACCTCTCCGGTAAGGCCTTCGATTCGAAACGCCAATTCCGTCCAAGGCGGTCGGCCCACAGTGGCCTTATGCAATGCCGACGTCACACGTATCGAACCATTGACGGTGGTCATCACACTTTCGAGGACGTTGGTGTGCGCGACATAACGACGATCGACTTCAAATTCAATGTCGGGCGCTATCGAAATGTACCCACCACGCTCCGCGTCCAGAATCGAGGCGCAGATGGGAGGGGCGTCCATCGTCGGCACGGGCCACCAATCGATACGGCCGTCCTTTGAGATCAATGCCGCCGCACGCCCGTCCTTAAGAGCCGCGTAGTCCTCGATTGGCGAATATTCATTTAATTGTCGCGTTTGGATATTCAAACCGCTTTCATTCGCTCACTCGAGCCAGAATCGTTCGTCATTCTGATGCCCCTGGGCTTCCCAGCGAAGTTCGGCACTTTTCATTCATGCAGGTAATCCGCGAGAGAACATTTCGACGACACCCATAGGATGGAACCGGAGCTCCAGTCACCAGGCCGTCCAACTATCGCGCATCATCGTCCAGTCGATTGGAGACCACTTTATGACTTCGGAACGCAAGACAGTCGTCATTACCGGTGCAACAGCAGGTGTAGGGCGCGAGACGGTTCGTCTTTTCGCGAAGAACGGCTACGACGTCGCTTTGCTCGCGCGAGGAGAAGCGGGCCTCGCGGCAGCTTCGCGTGAAGTGGAGTCGCTCGGACAACGTTGCCTCGCCATAGTTACCGACGTCGCTGACTTCAATCAAGTTGACCACGCCGCCACCAGAGTCGAGTCAGAACTTGGGGCCATCGACGTATGGGTTAACAATGCGATGACCACTATCTTTTCGCCGCTCGCCGATATCGCGCCCGACGACTTCGAGCGAGCGATTCGCGTGACCTTTCTCGGCCAGGTCTGGGGGACGATGGCGGCGCTGAAACGAATGCGTTTTCGCGACGAGGGCGCCATCATTAACGTGGGTTCTGCGTTGTCGTTCGTGGGCATCCCATTGCAATCTGCATACTGCGCCTCGAAATTTGCTTGTCGAGGTTTCTTTGAAGCCACCCGCGCCGAGCTTCTTCATGACCAGTCACACGTGCGACTATCGATGGTGCAACTTCCCGCGATGAATACGCCTCAATTTGACTGGTGCGATACCACCATGGATTTCCACCCTCAGCCCGTCCCACCGATTTACCAGCCTGAGATTGCCGCGCGAGCCATCTTTAATAGCGCAGTCGACGGCAAACGAAGTCGCATCGTTGGTTCATGGAACAAGATGATCGTGGTCATGGACAGTCTTTCTCCGGGACTCGGCAACCACTATGCGGCTCTCGGTGCCTGGAATAGTCAATTGACGAAGCAAACCGTGACAGCAGATCGGCCCTCCAATCTCACTTTTGCGGCGGACAACGATATTGATTATGGCGGTCACGGTATCTTTGACGACAGGGCGGGAGGAGTGAAGGACCCAAGGTTTCTCCTCTCCCTGCCCAAGGTGGGCTTCACCTACCTGAGAGCCTTTTCGCTCAATGTCCAAGAGAAGATTGCGGTTCGCAAGCGGGCTGGACTTCATCGTCAACTCAACACTTCCTTCAGCCCGGCAGGCCCGCCTCACTCAGTGACGCAGGTAGCGACAGAACGTCCAAATGCAGAATCGCCGCACTCGACTCGCTCCATTCCGTGCGCCGACGATGCAGTGAAGCAAACGGACGCCATGATTCCGGAGAGGGCGACGCTGAAACGTGACGTGAAACGGTCACACGAAGTTATTACGGAGCAGACGTCCCTCGACGTGCTCGAAAACGAGAACTCCCAAATTCTGGAAATGCTTGGTGAACTAGAAGGCAGTTCCGGTTCGTCCGTCGAGGATCGGTACGTGTTTGGCAATCTGGCCAAGGAGCTCTTGCGCCATTTCGCCATACGTCAAGCCAGCCTCATGGACGTCGGTGCTGTCATCTCGACGATTCCAGAACTTCAAGATATTGGTTCTCGATTAATTGGACGTGCAACCGACCGGCGGCGCCAGATGGATGAAGCGTTCAAAATGGCCCGGGGAGTCCAAGCGATTACGTTGAACCTAGGTCAAGACTTTAACGCGTCATTTGAACCGCTCGTCGGTGCCGTGAAACGAGAAATCGAATGGGAACGTGATGGGGCCATTCACAAAATTCGAGAAGTCCTTGTCGCTGCCTCGCCCCGCAAGTCTTTGCGCAGCGCTCGATATATGCGTCACCATGCGCCTACGTACCTGAGCACGAAGGGTCCTCGATGGTACGAACACGCACCAGTGGTCTCTCGACTGTTCACCATGTACGAGCATCTAAACGACTTCCCTCGAGCCTCGAAGGACTGGCGGAGCTCCTAGCACGGGCGTTGGTAACCTCACTGTGAGAACCCGAAACGGAAAGCCTCATGAGTTCTAATTGCCAAAGGCCGTGGGTGCCGGACGCGGAGCGCTTATTTCCGCGAAGCGAATGAGTGGCGAGGAAGCGTGAAATTGCCGCCTAAGTCAGAATTAAATACTCAGCGGCTCGCATAATTTTCTTTAATCGTGCGTATCTGAGCCAGATGAAGTACTCCGGCAAGTGGTGTCCCGGAATCCACGCACCATAGTCAATGAATAGCAATTCAACTCCACTCAGCGCGGCCACACCAAAGGACAACGGCGCCTTAAGGTCTCAATATTCTTAAGGGACCTTCCGCCGCCGCCGGACATCTCGAGTCTGAAAAAGCGTGAACGGAGGCTCTTGGACTTGCATTAGGTGGAACGGACACCCAGCTATCTTTATCGCGGAGCATCACCGCATTTCGGCGCAGCGGCGCAGGAGAAAGAAGCTGCCGAATTTGTGCGCGATCAAAAGGCTCGCGAAGAAGCCGCGAACAAGTTTGAGCAAATAACAGAATTGCCAACGAATCTCGACATGGAGCGCCGCTGCCCCGCCGGGCAGCGGACCCTGGTCGTTCATGCTCGGTTGAGTGATAGTCGGATGAAGGGATTGATTCCATTCGGACATTTAGATAGTGATGGACAGACGGAGGCGGCTTATGCCAGAAAGAGACGAAGAGTTCGCGCGGGTCGTGGCCGCACATCGCCACGCGATCTTACGCTACGGCCTTCGCCGACTTGATGACCAAGCTGCCTCCGAGGACCTGGTCGCCGAGACCTTTGTCGTCGTGTGGCGTCGTTTCGACGATCTCCCTCCTCGTGGCGAAGAGCTCTTCTGGCTTTACGGCATAGCTGGACGTGTGCTTTCGAACATGCATCGCGGCCGTCAGCGCTCCATGCGGTTAGAGACGCG
>JABBNY010000192.1:4380-5311 GCA_019352095.1 Acidobacteriota bacterium | reverse complement strand
TCCCCAGAGACGATGTCTCTGGAAACTAGATGTCAAGCAAACCGACAGCAGCGCCGTTTCTCATGACTGAAAATCCGTTTCTCTTGAGTGATTGTTCCGAAACTGCACTGCATCCTTGCAACTTTTGCAACCCACTCCTTTCGTCATCAATGTTGTCAATTCAGAATTCTTGTCGAGTCGCGTTTCAATACCGCCTGGACTTGGGTAAACCCAATGACGCGCATGTTGATGAAGTGCCAGGGAAGACGCCTGCCGTGCCGTTTGGTAGCGTGCAGACGACGAGACTCGGTACAGCATGAATCGTCGTGGATTCAGTCACACGGATGACATGCGAAACGCCTGTGGCAAGGAATCCATCTCGCCAAAGCATGCTGCAGGTGCCCAATGCATTCGTCACTTGGGCGTCCGATCCGGGTATGCCCGCGACAGCAATGGTCGTGCCGTTGTTTCCAACCTTCGACAGGCTGTAACAGTGTGCCGTGTTCGTGTTGGTCACAGGCCGAAAGTGAACGTAGATTGCAGCAGTCGCGGCAGCACCACCGACAGTCGCAAGGACGATGCTCAAACCAATCACCACGCTCGGGTGTTTCCGACTTGACGATCTGATAGCCAGGTCCGTCAGCACCTTGCGGAGCGCCGTCCGGTGTTCGCTACGCGTTCGTCGAGAATTAGGAATCCGAGCAAGGACATTCACGGAAGGTCTCCTCCTTCTGGAAAGGGTTGAATGGCAAGTGGAACGACAAGTAGTCGGTCATCACCTGATTCGCGATTCAGCGCACCGCGAAGATGCTCATGAGCTCGGGATAATCGGGACTTTACAGTTCCGACCGGCTTGCCAATTGCTGTGGCGGCGGCTTCGTAACTCAGGCCCGCCCAGTCGCAGAGTGCAACAGCTTCTTGCTCCTCCATGCGCAGATTGCACAGAGCCGAT
>JABBNY010000192.1:0-4370 GCA_019352095.1 Acidobacteriota bacterium | reverse complement strand
GAGCCGATAGGACCCGCGACATCTCTTGCTCGTCGTCCATGCGCTGAGCGGTCTCTTCGCCAAAGTCAACCGAAGGATGCGTGGTCGGTAGTCGGTCAAGGAATCGTCGATTGCGGCGCTGTGACCGGTTGAAGTTTCGCAAACAGTTGTTTGCGGTCGCCAGCAGCCAAGGCAGAATCGAGTCGTTATGGATGCGCACATCTTTTCTACGACGCCATGTCTCAAGCCAAACGATGCTGGTGAGGTCCTCCGCAGTTGACCATGAAGCGGTACGACGGAAGCAGTGGTTGTAGACAGCGTCCATGTGACGCTCGAACAGCACACCAAACGCGGCGCTGTCATGCCTTGTGGCTCTCTGCCACAATTCAAAGTCGGTCAAGCCGTCAGAAGAATCCCCCACACTCTATTTATGTCCGGTTGGGGCTACTTGGTTCCCAAAAGAGACTGAATTAGTTAAAGGGGGGTATCCATCTGAGTGCCGAAAGCCAGTAAGTCACCGAAAGTCAAAAACATACCCACGGCGGGCCTGCGAGTGATTACGTCGAGATTATGTGGCACCCAAGCGGCTCATCAGGAACTGATGGGCGTGACCCCACAAGCTCTGAGCTGGGAGCGTGCTTGCTGGTCGAACTGGCTCATCGAGTCGGTCACGATGTTCGTCGAGAGCACAACGCCCAGTTCGGCGAGGTAGCGGTTCAACTCCGCTCGCAGTTGGGCGGTGGGGGCGGCGCCCTCCGCGAGCGTGACATCATACATAAGTTTGTTCACCTGATCTTCTTGCGCCACCGTAAGCGTGGGCTCCGGGTGGCTAAAGCTCCTGGCAATTGCATCCGCATCGACGCCCACCACTCTCACGACCGGGGTACAGAACGCGTGGGGCCATTTCGTCGCCGGCCAGAGCGCCCACGCCGCGCCCCCGATGACGATTGCAACCAAAGCAACAACAACGATGCGGCGCATACTCACGATGGTATCGACAAGATCCCGTTTCGCGTCGATCTGGGGCTCCGTTGGCCATTATTGGTATTTGCTATGGCGGTCAGATGGACACCCCTTTTAGTTAATATAGACATTTTGCCGGCCAATCGGCTCGTGTTGAAAGTAGTGCAGACGTAAAAATTTGTATGTCAAACGATGTGAAGGGCGAGCACTGTGTGTGCGAAGGCGTGCGCCACAAGGTGAAAGCTGAAAGCAATTCTGTGGGCCAGTCACGTGAACCGTTATCGCCCGTGCTCGCGCTCAAGAGCGTTAGAGACCTGAACCATCGAGCGTCAACGAGGTCAATCGTGATGGGAACTCGTGTGACAGCTCACCAGCAATCGAGGCGGACAAACCCAAACGATCAACTTCGAAGGTTGATCATGAGACGGTAGCCTTGTCGGGACCCTTCGGCCCCCGCCAGGGCTACCGTTATTACGCCAAGACCAAGCGTGTGAGAACTTTCTTTACGTATTTAAAGCGCTTCATTGCCCGTGAAGTCTTCAACGCGCTGAAACGAGATCTGCTCTAAAAGTGGTCCTTGACTTTCATAGGACCTTCTTTTAATAACCAAAACTCAGACGGCCACTTCGGAGGCGACTGACTGCGCTTGTGCCAAAGTCATGCTTGAGCCGACAATACTAACTTGAACCCAAAACCCATCTACCGTCCATTGAAATTGGTAGGTGTCAAGTCCTGCCAGTGAGGCTGACTGATAAGAAGCGGCATTGCCATTGTTTATGAATGATCCTGGCAGAGCGGTGAATCCCTCTTGCTGTGCATTCATTGAAGCATCCGAGAAATTTGGATTCAAATAGAGAGAACCCGCCTCGGAAGCATTATCAAAACTGAAGACTTGGACAGTTATCTCATTAGGGCCTGGATTTCCTTGCGTGTAGGAAGTGGGAAGGGGTAGTTGAAGACCATTTCCAAGAGTGCCAAACATTGTGATCGCTGCTGACGGAACCCAGAGCTGATACAAACTGCCATTGAGACCTACAGACGAAGCAGTGGCCGTCCCTGCCTGTGCTGATCCTGGGGATGACGTAGTCGTAGACACGCCACTTGCAGGAGCTATGTACATTGAATCCGCAGACGTGCCAACAAGCGTCCAACCTGCATTAGGCAACAAGCCATCCGAAGCTGGAAGCACATTAGGAGTAACTTGTTGCGCGTTAGGTGGTGTAACCTTCGCTGAACTAAAGCTATAGGGATGAAAACTCAAATGTGAGTCACTATTACCGGCGCTATTATGTAACGTCACGCCAACGGTAACTCCTGAAATCACGACAATCACCGCCGCTGCAGTGACAACTCTACGACGCAAACGAAAATCGCGTAAGAAAGGCATTTCACTCCTCTTAGTTAGTTGTACCGCCGGCACTAATTTGGTACGGAGAACTCTGATACGACACCACAAGATTGGGGTCTTCACACAGTGATGGTGTCGACGTCCAATTAATCCATGAGCCAGCGGAATTTAGGTACTGAAGATGGTCAAACTTTGATGACCCTGGGCTCAATCCGGAAACATTGGAAGCTTCATCTCCAGCAACTGAGTAACCGTATGTAGATGAGGGCCCTTGAGTATTCGAACTTTGTGGTGATCCTGTATTCCATACGAGTGAACCATTAACGGTAGTGTCGACACGGTAATGGCGGTTGAAGCCACTCCATCATGTGGTGTACCAATAGTCAGAGCCGGCTGGTGCAGAAACTCCATCTTGTTCTGAGTAATTGTTTAAAGAGAAATTTGTGGAAAATACGTGTGGACTCGTATAGAAGGTCGCCGCGCCTATCCCAATAAACCATCCGATCTCGAGACCATCTGCACTGCCGCCTCCATTGGTTACATAAACGTGCTGATCGGTAAAATCGCCAGCAGGCGGCGTAGAAACTGAACCAACCACAATCGTTGATTCAACTCCATATGCATAGCCAGTCCCTGGATATTGGCCATCGGCGTATTGATTGGGCGTGAGGTTGCAAGAAGGTACCGCTCCAGCCACCGAACTGAAAGTTAGAAGCGTCACACCTGAAACGGCAACGCCAACCAGTGCTTGTCTTGAAAATCTCCGAAGCATCGCCACCCCTTAACTTAATGAGAGACCAGATCGAATATCGCTACTCAACATCTACGAGTTGATTATAGCGGTTCTTAGGAAAAGAGCGGGTGCAAACCTGACAGAGCGACAGCGTCAATGGAGATATCAGTATAGTGAGCGGCCGATGGCCCGTGAACTGATCCACTAGACCAATTAGTGCGGCTCTCATGTGGCAAGGTCGCCGAGTTGCAGATACGCCTGATCTTGTGGCTGATCTCAGGGTGACGACGCAAGATTGATTATTGACTCGCTGACCGCTGGAACCCGGTTCTTATTGCGTGACACAAGGTCCACCAGAGGACCGACGCCCAGTGATTATCTCATTGGGCGTCGGCTGTTTTGGCAAGCTTGGCGTAATCTCGCCGAATAGCT
Source organism: Acidobacteriota bacterium (assembly GCA_019352095.1). GTDB lineage: Bacteria > Actinomycetota > Acidimicrobiia > Acidimicrobiales > RAAP-2 > RAAP-2. The sequence continues at coordinate 915 of JABBNY010000192.1, read as the reverse complement.
ACCACGAAGAGGCCCGTCGCAACAATCCGCAGGTGCCCTAGGGCACGGGCGGTGTCCATGAATGAACGACTTATCGTCTTGGGAGTGAGAGGAAACTGGCAATGGAAATCATCTACGAGGGCACGGGGAGCTTGTTCGCAGAGTTTGGAACTGCGATCTTGGAGGTGTCGGGGCCCAATGGATACACCGTCAATGGTGTATCCAGGAAGGGATTGGTCACCGACGAAATCGTGCGCATTGATCTGGAGGTTCTGACCAATGTGGGTTAGAAGGGAGCGTCGATATCGACGACGTCGACGACCTTGTTGGTGACGAATTCGCGGATTCCGAACTCAGTGAGTTCGTTACCGAAGCCTGAGTTCTTCACGCCTCCAAACGGGATGTCCGCCTTCACCATGGTGGGGTGGTTGACGAAGACCATACCGGTCTCGATTCGTCGCGCGACGCGCTCTCCGCGGGCCAGATCACGAGTGAAAACCGACCCGCCTAGTCCGAAGCGCGAGGCGTTGGCGACGTCGACCGCCTCGTCTTCGTCGGCGACGCGGAACACCATGCTGACCGGACCGAAGAACTCCGTCTGATACGCCGGGTTGTCCGGCTTGACGTTGGTGAGAATAGTCGGTTGAAAAAATGCCCCTTGACGTGGAACTGCCTCGCCAAGGGTCTCGGCGTTTGCCCCGTTGTCGATGGAAATTTTCACTTCGTCGGCGAGTCTGTCGACAGCTTTCTGCGTGCTGAGTGGGCCGAGTTGTGTCTCAGGGTCGCGCGGATCACCGGCGCGAAGTTCTGCGACTCCAGCGCGGTACTTCTCCATGAACTCGTCATAGACCGCGTCCACAATGATCAACCGTTTGGCCGCACAGCACACCTGCCCGGCGTTCCAGTGACGCCCCATCACCGCCCACTTGACGGTCT
>JABBNY010000191.1 GCA_019352095.1 Acidobacteriota bacterium | reverse complement strand
CATAGTAATCTCTTCTTCACTCTTAAACTCTTCTCGTATCTCATCCGCTAAACGCGAAAGAGATGCAGGATCCATCAAGAGATAATACACCACGCCCGCAAGAAGCGAAGATGTTGTTTCTGAAAAGGGCCTGTTGTCGGTGGGCGACCCAGTGGTCGCCGGCGCGGCGTACGGCAAGGTGAAGGCGCTCATCAACGACCAGGGCAAGTCCATCAAGACCGCGGGACCCTCAACACCCGTCCAGATCCTTGGCTTTAGTGAACCACCGTTCGCCGGTGACGAGATGCGTGTCGCGCACGACTTGGCACACGCGCGTTCACTCGCCGAAGCGCGAGCTCAGCGCGCTCGGCTCATTGGACACCAACCCGTCAGTTCGACCAGTGGCGCTCGTCTCGAAGACCTCTTCGAACAGATCCAGCGTGGTGAGACCGCGACGCTCAACATCGTGCTCAAGGCCGACGTCCAAGGTTCACTCGAGGCGTGCACCGAGTCACTTCGAAAGCTCGAGCGCGACGACGTGAAGCTCGTCATCGTGCACCGCGGCGTCGGTGGGATAACGGAGAACGACGTCCAACTCGCCAAGGCGTCCAGCGCCACGATCATTGGATTCAACGTTCGTCCCGATCGTCGCAGCCGTGAGCTCGCCGAGATCGAGGCTGTGGAGATCCGCACCTACGAGATCATCTACAAGTTGATCGAAGAGATCGAATCGGCGATGTTGGGTTTGCTCTCACCGGTCTACGAAGAGGTCATCACGGGCGAAGCGGAAGTGCGCGAGGTGTTCCGTGTCCCCAAGATCGGTGCGATCGCGGGTTGTTTCGTGCGCGACGGCGTCATCACACGAGGTTCCAAAGTTCGCTTCCTTCGAGAAGGCACCATCATCTGGAAGGGTTCGATCACGTCGCTTCGTCGCTTCAAAGACGACGCACGTGAAGTGCAAGCGGGCTTCGAGTGCGGTATTGGACTCTCTGACTACCAGGACTTGAAAGACGGCGACATCATCGAGACCTTCGAAGAGCGCGTGATTCCTCGAACGGCGTAGCTATGGCCCACTCCACGGGTGGACGCCACCCGTACCCACGATCGGCGAGAGTCAACCAGATCTTGCGCGAGGTGATCTCTGATGAGTTGCTTCGGATCTCGGATGTCGATGAGCAGATTGGACTGCTCACGGTCACCGGTGTCGAGACGACGCCCGACATGCGCCAGGCCATGGTGTACTTCGATTCTTTGAGTAGCGAGGCGCGCGAAGCCCTCGAAGAGCGCAGAGCCCAGATACAGGCGGCGGTGAATGCCCAGACGCGTCTAAAGCGCACGCCCAAGCTATCGTTCATGGCCGATCCGGCGGTGGCGAGTGGCACGGCGGTCGAGGAGATCATTCGCCGTCAGCACCATGACGACCAGTAACGGCCTCATACTGGTCGACAAGCCTCAAGGCCTCACGAGTCACGACATCGTCGCTCGTGTGCGAAAGATCATGGATGAACGTCGCGTCGGTCACGCGGGGACGCTCGACCCGATGGCGACGGGTCTGTTGGTACTGGCGGTCGGGCCGTCAACGCGTTTGTTGCGCTTTGCCCAGGGTGAACAGAAGCGCTACACGGGCACGGTACGCCTCGGGGTGCACACCGATTCCCTCGACGCCGATGGCGTCATCACACGCGAGATGCCCGTGCCCCCACTCAGCGTCGAGCAGGTGTCACTGGTGTCTCGAAGCATGCAGGGCCCACAGGTGCAGACGCCGCCCATGGTGTCGGCCCTCAAGGTCGGAGGTCAACGCCTGCACGCGCTCGCCCGTCAAGGAGTTGAGGTTGAACGAGAGCCCCGCTCAATCACCATCCACGCTTTCGAGCTTCGCGCGACCGACGATGCGACCCTCTGGGATTTCGATGTCGAGTGCTCGGTGGGTACATACGTGCGCGTGTTGTTGAGTGATCTGGCCCAGCGTCTCGGCACGGTTGGTCATCTCACGGCCCTTCGCCGCGTGTCGAGCGGCAAGCATCGTGTGCACGATGCGTTAACGCTCGAGCGGCTCGAGCTCGCCGTTCAACGTGGCGAACAGGTCATGTCACCTCCACTGTCATTCGTGGAGGACCTCGAGCGGGCGCAGCTCAGCGTCGAGCACGAGCGTCGACTACGCATGGGCCAGCGCATCGCGCTCGACCAGTCCTACGCCTCGGATGAGATCGCGGCGGTGGATGCGCGCGGGGTGCTGGTGGCGATACTGCGAGCTCGCGCGGATGTGTGGAAACCAGAACTCGTGTTTCCGGTCGAACCGGGTTCGGCCCAGTTAGGTTGAATGTTGTGAGAATCGTGCATGAAGGGACCCAAGCGTCGAGTGAGCCGAGTGCGGTTGCGATTGGTGTCTTTGACGGTTTGCACCGTGGGCACCAGAAGGTCCTCGAGCGCCTGACGCGCGTGGCATCGCGCCATCGGGTGCGTTCGACGGTGGTGACCTTCGATCCGCATCCGGCCGTTATCCTCGCCCCCGAGCGCGCTCCGCTGCAGATCGCCACCCTCGCCCAGCGACTGGACGGTCTGGAACGGCTCGGCATCGAGCAGGTACGGATTCTCGACTTCGACGAACAGCTCGCTCGTGAAAGCGCCGCGTCGTTCGTTGAGCGGGTGCTGGTCGCTGAGTTGAAGGTCCGTCACGTCGTGGTGGGCGAGGACTTTCGTTTCGGCCATAACCGCGACGGTGACGTTGACTTCTTGACGCGCGAAGGCGGCGTGCGCGGATTCGACGTCCAGCCCGCCCCGATCTTCGGCGACGCGCATCGCTGGAGCTCGACGTCGGTGCGTCAATTCCTTCAAGCCACTGATCTCGAAAAGGCCAATCAGACCCTCGGACGCCCCTTCACCTTGCGCGGTGCGGTCGTGCACGGTGACGCCCGGGGCCGCGAATTGGGCTATCCCACCGCCAACCTCAAGGTGCACTCTCGACAGATTCTTCCGGGTCTTGGCATCTATGCGGGGGCCGTTCGCACCAATGACGCGAAATGGTGGCCAGGCGCTGTCTCTGTGGGCACGAGACCCCAGTTCTACGTTGACGGCTCAATCCTGGTGGAGGTCCACATTCCGGGATTCAGTGGCGATCTCTACGACCAGGAGATCGATATTGCGTTGCTCGAGCGTCTGCGCGGGGAACTGGTGTTCACCGGTGTGAAGGAACTGGTTTCCCAGATCGAGCGCGACGTGGAGCAAAGCACCGTGATTTTCGAGAAATTCTCGCCTGAGCGCTACGCCCTGATAAGATAGGTCCTCGGTCAGCGACGCTGATCGTGTGGGTCGTCAAGTGGGCGGCTCGCAACGGGACCCCCGACTCATAAGGCAAATACGTTATGGCTGAGAAGCAGCAGATCATCAAGGACTTTCAAGCTCACGCAACAGACACCGGCTCGCCCGAAGTCCAGATCGCGATTTTGACGGACCGGATCTCGCACCTCACCGAGCACCTCAAGGTTCACAAGGGCGATCATCACACGCGCCGTGGACTGATGAAGCTCATTGGTCAACGTCGCCGTCTGCTCGATTATGTGCAGCGTGGCAATGTCGAGCGCTATCGCGCTTTGATCGGCCGTCTCGGCATTCGTCGCTAGCCGAGCATGCACGTCGACGCCGTCGACGTGCTCAACACATCCGAGGCCTCGGAGGCCAGTGGAGAACAATCGCACGAGCGAGGGTTGCCCACTGGGATCCGGGCGGAGTGTTGCTAATTAAATAGGAGCAATTCCATGACCGACGCAATCCGCGTAAGTAGCCCGATTACGGGCACTGACAAGACCTTGAGCTTTGAAGCTGGCCACTTGGCCCAGCTCGCCGACGGAGCCGTTCTGGCCCGCATCGGTGACACCATTCTGCTCGCCACCGTCGCCGCCGCACGAAACGTACGAGAGGGCGTTGATTTCTTCCCCCTCACTGTGGACATCGAAGAGCGCGCGTACGCCGCCGGCAAGATCCCCGGAGCGTTCTTTCGTCGTGAAGGCAAGATCTCGGACCAGGCGGTCCTGATCTGTCGCCTCATCGACCGCCCGCTGCGCCCCTCATTCCCCAAGGGATTCCGCAATGAAGTTCAAGTCGTCGGCACTATTTTCAGCGCCGACCAGGAGAACCCGCACGACATCTTGGCCATCAACGCCGCCTCGGCCGCATTGATGATCTCAGGGATTCCTTTCGACGGCCCCATCGGTGCTGTTCGAATGGCCTACACCACCGACGGTGAGTGGGCGCCGCACCCGACCTTCGCCGAGGGCGACGCAGCGACCTTTGAACTCGTCGTGGCCGGACGCGCGCTGAGTGACTCGTCGGACACCGACATCGCGATCATGATGGTCGAGGCTGGGGGCACCGAAGGTTCGTTCGAGAAGTACGCAGACGGAGCGCCGAAGGTCAGTGAAGAAGTGTTGTCCGCGGGCCTCGAGGCGTCAAAGCTCTGGATCCGTGAGGCGATCAACCTCCAGCGTGAACTGGTGAAAAACTTTGTTGCCGCACGCGGACCGATCAAGGTAATCGATTACAAGCCGGTCCTTGACTACCAGGACGACGTGTACGCCCGTGTCGATGAAGTGGGTACGACGGCCCTCGCCGAGGCGAACAGCTTCACGACCAAGACCGCGCGCAACGACGCTCTGAGCGCGGCGACCGCTTCCATCATCGAGCAGCTCTCGAGTGAGTTCCCCGAGCGCCTGAGCGAGATCAAGGCGGCCGTGAAGTCGGTCACCAAGAAGCTCGTGCGCAAGCGCATTGTCGAAGAGGGCGTGCGAATCGATGGACGCGGTGTCACCGACATCCGTCCGTTGTCGGCCGAGATCGACTTGTTCCCGATGACCCACGGCTCGGCGCTCTTCCAGCGCGGCGAGACCCAGGTTGTCAACGTAACCACCCTTGGCATGCCTCGCATGAAGCAGCAGATTGACTCGATCACCCCCGACGAGTTTCGCCGCTACATGCACCACTACAACTTCCCCCCGTATTCGGTTGGTGAGACTGGACGCGTGGGCGCCCCCAAGCGCCGCGAAGTGGGACACGGCATGCTCGCCGAGCGCGCGCTCGTGCCGGTACTGCCGAGTGAGCAGGACTTTGCCTACACGCTGCGTGTTGTCTCAGACGTCATGCAGTCCAACGGCTCGACGTCGATGGCGTCGGTCTGTGGTTCGACGTTGTCACTGATGGCCGCTGGCGTTCCGATCAAGGCGCCCGTCGCGGGCATTGCGATGGGCCTCGTTTATGACGAAGGCAAGTACGTCACCCTGACTGACATCCTCGGCGCCGAGGACGCGTTTGGTGACATGGACTTCAAGGTGGCCGGCACCTCCGACGCCGTGACCGCCCTGCAG
>JABBNY010000190.1:2218-5358 GCA_019352095.1 Acidobacteriota bacterium | reverse complement strand
ATCGGACCCGTTCATTGTTGCGTCGTCGGCTGACATGGATAGAACGGTGGCCATGGCGGTGACCGCTCGCGTTCAGAACAATGGTCAAGCGTGTATCGCGGCCAAGAGGTACATCGTCGTGAAGGACCGTGCCGACGAATTCCTTGAGAAGTTCGTCGTGGCAATGGCCGACGTACCGACTGGTGACCCCATGGATCCGTCGACGGTCCTCGGCCCTCTCGTCAGCAAGTCACAACTGGACTTGTTGAGCGCGCAGGTCGCGTCCTCGGTCGCCGACGGTGCCGTCATTCGAACTGGGGGTGCACCGCTCGAAGGGAAGGGATACTTCTATCCCGCAACCGTTCTGACCAACGTGCCCGACGACTCGCGCGCGGGCTGTGAGGAACTCTTTGGTCCCGTTGCGGTGGTGCACGTGGTTGAGGACTTGGCCGAAGCAATCGATGTCGCCAACGCCACACCGTGGGGGCTGTCCGGTTCGATCTGGGCTAATGACCAAGAAGAGATCGACGCCGCAATCGCCGGGCTCGACGTCGGAATGGTGTTCGCCAACGCCATCGTCGTCTCGATGCCCGAACTACCTTTTGGTGGTACGAAGAATTCAGGGATCGGACGAGAATTGGGTGTGAACGGAGTGAGGGAATTCACCAACGCCAAATCCTTCTACGTCGCATGACCAATTTTTACTACTTCGACCACGCGGCTTCGGCGCCTCGACGTGACGAAGTAGCGGCGGCGATGGAACCCTGGCTTCATGGAGTTGTTGGAAATCCGTCGGGGAGTCACCACGCCTCGCGAGCATCGCGTCGAGCGGTTGAAGAGGCGCGCGACGATGTCGCTGCCTTCGTCGGAGCAGCGCCCGGGGGTGTGATCTTCACCGGTGGTGGCACAGAATCGTGTCAGCTCGCCATCGTGGGCGCGACCCATCATCATCGGCGCACCCACGAAAAGAGCGCGATCGTGATCTCGAAGATCGAGCATGAGGCGGTCATCGATGCCGCCGAGTTGATGTCGCAAGATTTTGACAACGTCAGCGTTCGCTATGTGGATGTCGACAGTGACGGAGTGATCGACCTCGATTCACTCGATCGAGCCCTCGACGAGGACGTGGCGATCGTTAGCGTGATGACCGCGAACAACGAGACCGGAGTCACCCAGCCCCTCGATGCGGTGTCGGCGATGGCCAAAGCCATCCCCGGCGGGCTGCTCACTCACACCGATGCTGTCGCGGCGGCCCCGTGGCTCTATCTGCCCATCGTCACCGGTTCGATCGACATGATCTCGATCTGCGCGCACAAGATTGGCGGACCAGTGAATAGCGGTGCGCTCATCATGCGCGACGACTTCCCCATTGACGCGCTCGTCCCGGGCGGGGGGCAAGAGCGAGGGCATCGGGGAGGAACCGTGGACGTTGCCGCATGCGTTGGCCTCGCCGCAGCGACTCGTCTCATCAGTGAAGAACTCACGACGACCAACGAGCGGTTAGTCGACTATCAGCACCGGCTCACCGCGGCCATGAGTTTCCTGCCGGGTTGTCATATCACGGCGCCCGGGGCGAACAAGGTGGCAGGAACGGTGCACGCCACATTCGAGGGCATTGCGAGTGATGAGTTGCTGTTCCTGCTCGACCAGCACGGGGTGTGTGCGTCGGCGGCGTCGAGTTGTTCGAGTGGCGCGGCACTCTCGAGTCACGTCCTCGAGGCCATGGGCGTGGCGCCCGAGTGGGCAAAAGGGTCGCTTCGTCTGACCATGGGCGTCGAAACGACCACTGAAGATGTAGACGCACTGATAGAGATTCTTTCGTCCGTGGTCTATCGTCTGGCGGGAGCGGTCTAGTTGGTGGCCACGGCTGGCAGACTAGACGGGTGAAAGTCTTAGTAGCCATGAGTGGTGGCGTCGATTCGTCGGTCGCCGCTGGCCTGCTCATCGAGGCCGGTCACGAGGTGGTCGGCGCGACGTTGAAGCTCTGGGGAGGGGCGTCGGACTCAGGATGTTGTTCGGTCGCTGATGTGGATGATGCGCGTCGCGTCGCTCAGATTCTTGGTATCGATCACCACATCTTCAACTACACCGAGGAATTCGAACGTCACGTCGTTGCTCCCTTCGTCGCCGCGCACGCCGCAGGCGACTCGCCAAATCCGTGCATCGAATGCAATCGGCACATCAAGTTCGACCTGCTCTTCGAGCGCGCTCGGCGGCTGGGCTTCGATGCGGTTGCGACCGGGCACCACGCTCAAGTGCTCGCACGAGATGGTGCGCACTACCTGGTTCGCGGTGCGGACGATCGAAAGGACCAGAGCTACGTGCTCGGCTACCTGGACGAGGAGCAACTTTCAATGTTGCTACTGCCGATTGGAACGATGAACAAGGATTCGGTGCGCAGCGAAGCCGAGCGCCTCGGACTTAGGACGTGGAACAAGCCTGACAGTCAAGACGTCTGTTTCATCGAGGCGTCAAAGGGTCGCGAGTCGTTCCTCGGCCAGCGCATCGAGTTCACGCCTGCGAAGATCGTCGACAAGGTGACTGGTGAAGTCCTCGGTGAGACCAACGCGGCCGAGCTCATGACCGTGGGACAGCGGCGCGGTGTGGCACCGGGCCGCGATGGTGCCAAACGATATGTGGCCCGCGTCGACATCAGGGAACGTCGCATCGACGTTGGACGCCTCGAGGACATCCTCGTCACCAGTGTGCATCTCGACGACGCATCGTTGAGTTTCGCCCGAAGCCCGTTGCTCGATGGTACGGCGGTGCTCGCGCAGTGGAGCGCTCACGGACGAGCGCAACGCGCGACATTGCGCCACGACCAGAACTGGTGGTTGGACTTGGACGAGCCCACACGACCAGTGGCACCAGGCCAATCTGTCGTGCTCTACCGGGTGGATGAACCTACGATCGTGGAGGGTGCCGCGATCGTCAGCGCATCGTGAGTACCCCCGCGCAGCGCGTGCGCCATCTGCGTGAAGAAATCAAGCGCCACAATGATGCGTATTTTGTCAACGACATGCCGATCATCCCTGACGCGGATTACGACGCGCTTGTTCGCGAGCTGAGATCACTGGAAGAAACGCATCCCGAGCTGCGAAGCGAGACCTCGGTCACCCAGACCGTCGGGGCACCTCGCTCGGTCGTGTTCAGCGAGGTGC
>JABBNY010000190.1:0-2208 GCA_019352095.1 Acidobacteriota bacterium | reverse complement strand
GCGTCACGCTGAACCAATGCTCAGCCTCGACAACGTCTTTGACGAAGACGAACTTCGAGCGTGGTGCGACCGGGTCGCGAAGGGTCTCGAACGTGGCGCGAGTGACATCTCGTTCGCAGTCGAGCCCAAGATCGATGGTTTGGCCTTGTCGATCACCTACCTAGACGGTGTGCTGACGCAGGGGTCGACGAGAGGTGACGGCCGTGTCGGCGAAGACGTCACCGACAACGTTCGGACAATCCGTAATCTGCCTACGACGCTGGCGGGTGTGCGTCGCGGCCGGCTCGACGTTCGCGGTGAGGTCTTTATCACCAAAGAGGACTTCCACGAGTTGAATGTCCGTCAGCGACACCTGGAGGGGAAGGAATTCGCCAACCCTCGCAACGCAGCCGCGGGCAGTCTGCGACAGAAGGATTCGTCTGTGAGTGCGTCACGGCCGTTGTCATTCCTCGCGTACCAACTCGTGGATCTGGATCAGACCTTGTCGTTCACGAGCCAGATGGCCACCATCGAACAGCTCCGTGAATGGGGATTCGTCACCGCCGCAGAGATCGAGCTGGTCCGCGGCGTCGACGGAGTGGTCGCACGAAGCACGTGGTTCGAAGAACATCGGCACGAACTCGCCTATGAGGTTGACGGCGTTGTCGTCAAAGTCGACGAATTGGCGCTTCGCGACCGTTTGGGATCCACCAGCCGCGCACCTCGTTGGGCCATCGCACGAAAGTTCCCACCCGAAGAACGCACGACGCGCCTGCTGGCCATTGAAGTGTCAATTGGTCGAACGGGTCGCGCGACGCCGTACGCGGTCCTTGAGCCCGTCTCGATTGCGGGCTCGACGGTGTCGCTCGCGACGTTGCACAACCAGGATCAAGTCGCCCAAAAGGACGTGCGGCCTGGGGACCTCGTGATCGTTCGTAAGGCCGGCGAGGTCATACCCGAGATTGTGGGATCGGTCGAGGAGCCCAACACGCAGCGTCACGAAGCGTGGACGTTCCCTACGACGTGCCCAGAATGCGGTGGCCAGCTGGTGCGCATTGGCGACGAGAGTGACACCTACTGCGTTAACCCCGCGTGCCCCGCCCAACGGCTTCAACAGATCTTGCACTTCGCATCACGCGGCGCGCTCGACATCGAGGGCCTCGGTGAACAGAGAGTTGCGCAACTCATTCACGCTGGACTCATCGCGGATGTGGCGGATCTCTTTTCGCTGCACATCGGACAACTCTCGACGTTGGAGGGTTTTGGTGAGCTCTCGGCGACTGCATTGGTTCAGGCGATCTCCGACGCGAAGTCAGCGCCGTTGAGTCGCGTGCTCGTGGGACTCGGCATTCGTCACGTGGGGCCTGTTGCGGCCCGCGAGTTGGCGTCACGCTTCAGCACTTTCGACGAGCTCGTTGAAGCGCCGCTCGAAGCGCTCGAAGCGCTCGACGGCATAGGAGAAGTCATCGCGACGTCGGTGTTTCGCTACTGCCGAGACCCCGAGAACATCGAACTCGTAGGTCGACTTCGAGACGCGGGCCTCCAATTGCGTGAGACCAGGTCCGCGTTAGAGGTGGCGCAGACGCTCGCCGGTCACGCGGTGGTGGTGACGGGTGCCATCGAGGGATTTTCACGCGAAGAAGCGGAGGCCGCCATCGTCGCTCGAGGTGGGAGTTCGCCCGGCTCGGTATCGAAGAAGACGTACTGCGTGATCGTCGGTGAAGCACCGGGTGCGTCGAAGTTGACCAAGGCGCGGGATCTGGGCATTCCTATGATCCCGGGCACTGCATTTGCCGATTTTCTGTCCTCGGGCACCTGGACGACTACCGTCGACTGACGTACTTAACTAGGGTTGGGTTCAGCCATGGCCACACCAACCTTCTACTCCGGACACGACCTCGCGGGTCGCTACCGCATTATCGAGATGCTGGGCGTGGAGCGAAACGCTGAGGTGTACAGCGCTGAGGATCTCTCGTTGAGCCGAACGGTCATCGTAAAGGTACTGCTCGCGAGTCTCACCTCCCACGAAGACGTGCGTCGCGAGTTTCGCACGAACATTGTGAGGGCCTCGACTTTGAGCCACCCCCATCTGGCCAGGGTCTATGACGGGGGACAAGAGTCCGGTGCAATCTTCATGATCACCGAGTATCTCGACGGCGGCTCCCTCGACGACGTGCTCGGAAGTGGTCGTGTTCTGAGTGTGGATGACACAGCGCGTCTGGGTCGAGA
>JABBNY010000189.1 GCA_019352095.1 Acidobacteriota bacterium | reverse complement strand
CTTCGCGAGATCCTTCATGACGTCAAGCACTTCACCGACCAACTCAGGGTCGAGTGCCGAGGTCGGCTCGTCGAAGAGCATCAATTTCGGTTCCATCGCTAAGGCTCGCGCTATCGCCACTCGCTGCTGCTGACCACCCGAGAGTTGGCTCGGATAGTGCTTCTCCTTGCCTTCAAGTCCAACACGCTGCAGCAACTCTCGTGCCCTCGTTCTCGCCGCTTCTCGCTCAACGTTCTTCACCTGCGTCTGACCAACGGTGATGTTCTCTAGAACGTTCAGGTGTTGAAACAGGTTGAAGCGCTGGAACACCATGCCAATGTGCGATCGCTTTTCACAGATCCGTTTGTCGTTGAGTTCATAGAGTTTGCCGTTGCGAGCCTCGTACCCGACGAGTTCACCGTCAACACGAAGCTCGCCCGCGTCGTGCTTTTCGAGGTGGTTGATGCAGCGAAGCAACGTGCTCTTGCCTGATCCCGACGGACCAATCAGACACGTGACTTCACCACGATTCACCGTGAGGTCAACCCCCTTCAGCACCTCGACGCCCGCGTACGACTTGTGTACGCCCCGGACTTGCACCATCGCTTCGGTCATGAGCGCAACTCCACTACGCCGCGTTGCGTGCGGAACTTCGATCCGATCCCGCGAAGGTCTGCGCGAAGACGCTGCAACGGCGTTGGTGGCGGCGTGCGCAGTGCACCCCTGGCGAATCGTCGTTCGAGATAGAACTGACCGATTGAAAGGACCGTAGTGACTAAGAGGTACCAGATACTGGCGACAATCAAGAGCGGGATGATCTTGTAATTAGTGGCGTACACGTTCTCAACTGCCCCAAAGAGCTCAAGGACGCCCACGGTGCTCGCCAGTGACGTCGTCTTGAGCATGGAGATGACTTCATTCCCCGTTGGGGGGATTATCACCCGCATCGCCTGAGGAATAATGACCAGGCGAAGCGTTTGACGCCGGGTCATCCCAAGTGAGCTCGCCGCCTCGGTCTGGCCTTCGTCGACTGAGATCAGGCCCGAACGTGCAATTTCGGACATGTAGGCGCCCTCATTGAGACCGAGGCCAATGATCACCGCTTCAAATGGCGTTAATGCAAGGTTGACGTTGATGTGCACGAATGCGACATGCGTGAATGGAATGCCCAACGAAAGATGCGGATACAACCCACCAATGAACGCCCAGAACACGAGTTGCACGAGCACCGGAGTTCCGCGAAAGAACCACGTATAGGACCACGCCAGTGACGAGAGCACCCGATTCGGCGACATTCTCATGACCGCAATGGCCATACCCAAAACAATGCCGATGATCATGGAGATAACGGTCAACTCGACCGTTATCAAAAGGCCGTGCAGCACCTCTGCGGTGAAGAAATACTGCTTGACGATATCCCATTGGAAACGCCACACCTTAGCGCCGTGACAAGTACGGACCCCTCCGCTGACAACGCACACCTGCTTCGCGCTTGAGACCTTGAAGAACAAGGTGTGGACCAACATGACGAGCAGCACTGAGACCGCACCGAGTCCAATCCACCGACCCACGTGACGAACGGGGACGACCTTTACGGCAACGTCCCCGTTCGTATTCATGGGCTAACTACTTCGAGCTCTTAGGAGGTGGCTCCGTTAAGGACGATCTTGTTCGCCGGCAGAGCACCCGCGGTCACACCCCACTTGGCGAGGATGGCGTGGTAGGTGCCATTAGCCATCATCACCTTGAGGGCCTTTTGAATTGCTAGGGCGAGGCCCTTTCCAGCGCCGGACTTGGATGTCGCGATGCCGTACGGTGCAACCTTGATGGCCTTACCGACCAACTTGAACGCGCCCTTTGCCTGCGAGACGATGTAACCAGCGACCTGGCTGTCGACGAAACCAACCGTCGCGCGACCCGATGAGACCGCAAGGTTCGCCGAGGTCTGTGTTGGGTACGGCAGCACGGTCAACTTCTTAGAGGACGGACACTTCTTCGCAGTGGCGACCGCGTCGGACTGCTCGGTGGTGCCAGTCTCCACCGCGACGGACATGCCACAAAAGCTCATAAGGCCGCTGAACTTGGCTTTCGAGGATGACTTGGCGTAGACGCCTTCACCCGCTTGGAAGTAGTCAACGAAGTTGACGCTGGCCTGGCGGGCCTTGGTGTCGGTGAATGACGAGTTGCCAACCTGATACTTGCCGGCTTGGATTCCCGCAATGATGCTGTCGAACGTCACATTGGTTTCGTTGATCTTCAGACCCAGGGTCTTGCCGATGGCCTTCATCAGGTCAACGTCGAAACCAATCATGGTGGACCCACTCATCATTTCGTCTGGTGGATACGTCGCGTCGGTAGCGACCTGCAGAGTCTTACCCTTGAGTGACGCGGGCACCATCTTGGCGGCCGCTGCGTTGTAGACACCCGCGGTCGAAGCCGCACCAGCGGTGACACTCGTGGCGAGCAGCAACGAAGCGACGCCGGTCATGACGAGCGCTGAACGCAGTCTTGTAAATCGCAACATGAAAAACTCCTCATAGTCATCGCCGGGACCGGCGTCTGGGTTCTATTGATACCAGAAATTCTCGCGCCTACTCAGCCAGAACATGAAATTACGGTTACGACACCGGGATTCAAGGGGCACTGCGGAAAATTTGGGCCAGATGTCGCGCCCAAATTCGCAGGTCCCGGCGCATGAACGTCACCGCGGTGACGCGGCCACCCTCACAAGCTCGCGACCATTGTCCCGTCCCGAGACCAGCCATGCCGAGGCGACAGGTGCACTGACTCGCCCTAGGAGACGAGAGAGTTCTCGGGCCACCGACCTATTCGTTCAGGCCCAAGCAGCATGTCGGTCATGTCACGGGTCAGGTGTTCTTGACGCCATGTCAATTGTTCCTGCGCAGCACTCAAGACTCGAGTGGCATCCGCGCACTCGATTCTCCACGTTGGGTCCTCTTTCAGGTCAAAGCATCGGAATGAACCGTCGGCGAATTGCACGTAGGCCGTGTCCTCGCCCACCGAGACCGCGAGGTTTCGTCGCGCAAGTGAACGATCTTCCGGCCATCGTCGGGCGCGCCTATTAATAGAGAAATAGCGGTAGTCCCATTCGTAGTGGGCCGCAGTACGCCACTCCACCGACTGCTGACTGAAGAGCGGCACCAGCGAACGCCCGTCGCATTGAACGGGCTGTTCAACACCCAACGCCTCGCACAATGTTGGCAACAAGTCCACGTTTTCGCTGTACTGGTCAACAGTCCGGGCCGCGTAGGTCGTGCGTGGATCGCGCCAAAGACCAATGATGTGGTAACTCTGGGGGAAGAAGCCCAATTTCTCGATGAGCCCGTGATCGCCGAGTTGCTCTCCATGATCCGAGGTGATGATCACCAACGTGTCGTCCCATTCCCCGCGCTCTTCAATGCTCTGCACAACGCGCCCGAGTTGATGATCGACCTCGCTAATCATTCCGTAGTACTGCGCACGCAAACGTCGTAGTTCACCTTGGTCCGTGGGCGCGGCACTCGCGTCAACACCCAGCGCGAGTTCGTGAAGCGAATGACGAGATTCACGCGCGACTGGCTCTATGGGCAGCTCGACGTCCGCCGGGTCATAGAGACGCGAGAACTCCCCGGCGGCGGCGTACGGAGGGTGCGGACGAAGATAACTGAGGTGGGCGAACCAACCGCTCTCTTGCTTATCGAGCCATTCGATGAATCGAGTGGTCAAGAAGCCGCTCAACGAGTCCTTCGCGTCTCGCTCCGATTCACCGCGAAGTGCGGGCGCCCAACCACTCTCGACTTCGTACCCCTCGGCGCGCAGGTACTGGATCCAGCCGGCCTGGCTCTCGGGCAGGTAGAGGCCCACCGAGAACCCCGGAAGAATGCCGTCGTAATTGTCCAGGCGCGGGTCGTCGAAGCCTTCACGCTGGTTAGGGTCGAGGCCCTGGTCCGTGTAGCCAAACAACGTCGGGTCGTAGCCGGCGTTGCGCGCGACCGTAGCGATGTTGGCCATACCAAAGGGCAACGGGGTTCCGTTCGCTACCACTCGATTGTTCATCTGGTACGTGCCCGTGTACAGGGCGGCCCGTCCCGGCGCACACGGCGCGGCTTGGGAGAAATGGCGCTGGAGGCGAACTCCTTCACGCGAGATCCGATCCAACGTCGGGGTTCGCACGAGCGGATGTCCCGCCGCTCCAAAGGAATCACCTCGAAATTGATCGAGCGTGACAAAGAGCACGTTCACGAAGCAGCAAACTCCACGAAGCGATGCATATGATTCGCAACTTCGTCGAGGATCTCAAGCGCGTCGGGCACCAATGCGCCTAGTCGCAAGAAGCCGTGGACCATCCCCCGCGCCTCGAGAAGTTCGACCGGCACGCCACAATGCTCCAGGAGCCCCGCGTAGGCCACCCCCTCGTCACGAAGCGGATCACATTCAGCGACGACCACGATCGCGGGTGGAGCACCCGAAAGGTCTTCGAAGAACAGCGGCGTCACGCGCGGGTCCGTATGATCGCGCCAACCGTCGAGGTATTGCGTGTAGTCGTATCGCAGATGCTCCAACTCAAGCATGAACCCCGTGGCGAAGGTGTGCGCAGAATCCGTGAGGACCTCAGGTCCGAGCGTGGGGTAGATGATCACTTGCGCGGCGATGCCCAATCCTTCACCCCGAGTGGTCGCTGCCGCCACCGCGGCGAGACATCCCCCTGAGGAATCCCCCATGACGATCAGTTCCGCATCGCCGTCACTGAACTGATCGAGGTGGGCGCGCACGTAGCGCACTACGTCGACGGCGTCGTCAACCGCTGAGGGAAATGGGTGCTCCGGTGCCAATCGGTACTCGATCGCCACGAATCTCATTCGCGTGTCGGCACAGAGCCGGCGACACAGGGCATCGTGAGTTTCAAGGTCTCCCATGACGAAACTCCCGCCGTGAAAATAGACGACGACCGCCCTGCCCTCTTCGTTCAAAGGCACGTACAGCCGCGTCCGTAACGTCCGCCCGTCGAGGACGATCTCGCCATCACGCACTGTGTCAACGGCCTCAGGCACGCCACGCCGCGACTGTGCGAGTTGACGAAAATTGTCACGTCGAGCTTCGATGCTGAGTTTCGATGGATGCGGCGAGGGGTTTGCCCGCGAATCGTCGACGAAGGGTTGCAACGCCGGATGTATCATAACCACCTCCTTACGCCAAGATTAGGCACTGTCGGGGCTGCGCGGTACAGCGCACACTGAACTTTTGGCGGCTCATTACGAAAGGGTACGCGAGTCCGTGTGCGTGAAATCGGGCGAAGGCACCGCGAGCGTGAGCGTGAGCCAGACTAGACGTGACCACGAGAGAATCTCAGGCCGCCGTCGACGACGCCTCGGTCACGGTGACGGA
>JABBNY010000188.1 GCA_019352095.1 Acidobacteriota bacterium | reverse complement strand
GGGTGTTCGAGGTAGACCCAGGCGGCACCGTGGGCAACGTGATCAAGAACTCGCTCACGCCAACGGGTCTGCTCGTCGTTCGAGAAATACGCCGCCACCCACGAATGAAAGATGACCGGCGTGGGTCCCGGCGTGCACGCACGGACGGCTTCATCGATGCGTTCGAGTGCTGAGCCGGTCAGGCGCGTCGCCTCGGGCCACGAGAGAATCTGCCCGGCGAGTTCGTGCAGGCGCGCGATTCGTTCGGGTGCCTCGGGCCATAGACACGCTTCGAGCCAGCGAACGTCGTCGGGTACTTGTGGGTCCAGCGGGTTGGGATCGATACCGATGCGCTGGTGAATGCGCACGAGTTCCCCGGTGCTACCGCCCGCGCTCAGGTAATCGACGTTGAGCATCGCCGGATCGTTCGTGTGCGCAACGTTGATGCGGTAGTAGTCGGGATAGAGATTGAGTCCCATGGAAGTACCGACGTCAATCAGATGGACATCGGTGATTCCTCGCGCTCGAAGTTCTCGCAGCACTCCAACCAGCACGACGCTTCGACCGGGCTCATTGGTCTGAGTCCTTCGATGAAGTTGACGGCGAACGAGCTCGGGTGCGCGCTCGAGTCGCGCGCGCACCTGGGTCGCGAATTCTTCGGGGGGAGTGGCGTTGATCCTGGCGTAGAGCGGAGCCAGCCCGGGATCTCCCTCGAGCGCCGCATAGTGCAGTGAAGCGAGGACCAACATCGGATTTCGCTGTTCGCGCGGTGCTTCGCCCAAGAGTTGACGGGCTATTTCGGAGTCGCTGAGCGCGTCGATGAGGGCGGCGTATCGCCGATGGGTGGCTCGGTCTTCTGGTGAGATCGACCGTCGATAGGCGTGTGCGGCGTCGAAGGGTCTTTCGAACACGGCTTTACTCTAAGGGTGTTGGGGTCACAACTCGTTGGCACTCGGTAGAATTGAGTGCTAATAGGAGGACCATGACGCGACGCGACGCGAAGACGAAACCAACAGCGCGCACCCTTGACGCGCGTAAGGCAACCATCCTCGAGGCGGTGGTTACTGAGCACATCGATACCGCCCAGCCGGTCGGCTCCTCGTCGGTCGCCCACAGTGCCGAGGTCGCAGTGTCGCCCGCCACGGTTCGTTCGGAGATGGTGGCGCTCGAGAGAGAGGGTTATCTCGCCCAACCCCACACGTCGGCGGGCCGAGTGCCCACCGACAAGGGCTACCGGTACTTCGTTGACCACTTGACGTCGGGCGTCTTGAGCTCGGCCCAGCAGCACCAGGTGAAGGACTTCTTCGCGAGCGTGCGTGGTGAGGTCGAAGACGTGCTCGAGCAGACCTCGACACTCTTGAGTCAACTCACGAGCTACACCGCAGTGGTCGTAGGGGCGAGTCACTCGCACGCCACGATCCTTAGTGTGCAGTTGGTAAGCCTCGACGCCCGCCATCAATTGTTGGTCACGGTCTTCTCTGACGGCTCGGTCGCGAAGCACAGCGTCTTGACATCTTTTGACGCCGGCTCGATTGACGTCAGTGAAGCGTCGCGCCAATTGAACGCGCTCCTCATCGGCACCACGCTCGAACATCGGGTCCAGGTGCCGTCTCGTCACGACAACGTTGCGACCCTGGTGCGCGAATCGGTGAGCGTATTGCACGCCGAGCGACCCGTCACCGACGGCGAGCAGGTCTTCATCGGCGGTTCCTCCAAGGTCGCCGAGGTCTTTGACGGTGTCGAGACGGTGCGCAAAGTCCTGAGTATCCTCGAACAAGAACTCCTTGTGGTGTCGCTCGTCCAGGACATCTTGGACCAGGGACTCTCGGTGGCGATCGGTTCCGAGCACGGGTACGAACCCCTCTTGTCGTGCGCGGTGATTGTGGCGCCGGTGACGGTAGACGGTGCGCCGGCTGGAGCGGTTGGATTACTCGGGCCCACGCGCATGAAGTACCGTGAAGCCCTCGCTGCGGCGGGCGTGGTTTCGCAACATCTAGCCCGCCACTTTGGCGGAGAGGAAGAACGTGGCTAATCCAGATCTCTACGAGGTACTCGAGGTTGATCGCAACGTATCGCCTGAGGAGTTGAAGAAGGCCTACCGGCGGCTGGCGCGTCAGTATCACCCCGACGCGAATCCCGGCGACGCGAGTGCCGAGGCACACTTCAAGGAGGTGTCCCAGGCTTACGAGATACTCTCGGACCCCGAGCGACGCGCCAACTATGACCGTTTTGGTGCGGACGTCGGTGCGGGAGGGAATCCCTTCGGCGCCGGTTCGGTCCAGGACATCTTCGACATGTTCTTTGGGGGCATGGGTGGGCGCTCGCCGCAACGTCGCGGACCCCAACCTGGTCCTGACGCTGAGGTGTCGGTTGACATCACACTCGACGACGCGGCGTTTGGAGCGACCCACGAGATCAACGTCACGTTGCCCCAACGATGCGCCACGTGCGAGGGAACGGGGTGTGCACCGGGCACCTCACCGGTCACGTGCGTCGAGTGCGCGGGGCTCGGCGAGGTTCGTCGGATCCGCAACTCGATTCTCGGCCAGATGGTCACCTCGGCACCGTGTGCACGCTGTAACGGCATGGGAACACGCATCGAGACGCCGTGCGAGACGTGTCGAGGAGAGGGTCGCACCAATGAGAGCGTGGACCTGACCATCCAGATCCCCGCGGGGGTCGAGGATGGCTCCACCATGCGAATTGCCGATCGCGGCCCCGCGGGTGCGCGCGGCGGCCCCAACGGGCGGCTCTTCGTGCACCTTCGCGTCCAGCACGATGACCGATTCGAGCGTCACGGGGACGACTTGCACCACGAGGCGCACATCGCGTTCACCCAGGCCGCGCTCGGCGCGGAGATCGAGGTGCCCACGCTACGTGGAACGGCCGTCGTCGACGTGGAGCCCGGCAGCGCGAGTGGAACCGTCCACCGTATCCGTCACGAAGGCATTGAGCACCTGCACGGTCGTGGTCGCGGTGACTTGTTCGTCCATCTGGTCGTCGATGTGCCAGGTGAACTCGACGACACGTCGCGTGACCTCCTGCGCAAGCTCGCCGAGCATCGCGGTGAAGCGGTCAAGGAGCACAGCGGGGGACTGTTCTCGCGCCGTCGCAGCGCCAAAAAGTGAGCAGGCTCGAATGGGAGCGTCGGGTGAGCGCGCTCGCCCAGTTCAGCGTCGAGGACCCCGAACACCCAACGTTGTCGAGAGAAGATGAGCACCACCTGCGCACGGTACTTCGAGCGCAACCTGGCGAAGAGGTCGTCGTCACCAACGGCCGTGGTACCTGGTCCCTCTGTCAGGTACGAGACGCGCAGCTCGCGCGCGTGTCACCGGTGGAGGTGGACCCGGTGACCCCGGCGACCACGTTGTACATGGTGCCGCTCAAAGGGGACCGTAGCGAGTGGGTAGTGGCCAAAGCCACCGAGCTTGGCGTGTCGCGGATCGTTCCTCTCGTGAGTGAGCGAATGATTGTCAAATTCAAGGGAGACACGCGCGACAAGATCCTGGCCCGATGGCGACGTATCGCGCGCGAGGCCTGTGGCCAGTGTCGAAGGACCTACGAGGTCGAGATTGCTCAACCGGTGCAAGTACGAGACGTACCCGACGACGTCGCCATCGCGGACTTCACGGGCGCCGCGGACTGGAACGGTACTCGCGCTGTGGCGATCGGGCCTGAAGGGGGCTGGGGCCGAGACGAATGGGGCGAGCAGCGCCGCCGTCTCAGCCTGGGGCCGAGTGTGCTGCGAGCCGAGACCGCCGGCGTCGTGGCCGCTTCTCTCCTGGCTTTTGGGGCTGGTGGTTGGGGATTTACCCTCACGGGGTCGCGCGATGAGTAATGATGAGAGCACTACATGAGTGATTGCCTTTTTTGCAAAATTGTTGCCGGGGAGATTCCGTCGCAGATGGTCGCCCAGAGCGAGCGCGCATTCGCGTTTCGCGACATCCAACCCCAGGCACCGGTGCACGTGTTGGTGGTTCCCAAAGAGCACATCACGAGCGCCGACCACATTGCCGACACCCATGGCGGGATCGTGGACGACTTGGTGCTGCTCGCCCAACGCGTCGCCGAACTCGAAGGAGTGCGCGACAGTGGGTATCGACTGGTGATGAACGTCGGAGTCGATGCCCAGATGACCGTGGCGCACCTGCACCTTCACGTCCTTGGCGGAAGACTGATGGAGTGGCCCCCCGGATGACTTTCGATGCCTCGGCCACTGAGGCCCTGACGGCGACCACCTACGTTCCAAATACGCATCTCATGTCCGGGTTGCTTGGACCGCGCGATGAGCACCTGCGCGTGGTGGAGCGCTCGTTCCCCGACTCCAAGATACGTGTCCAAGGCAACCAGATCTCGGTCGCCGGTCCCGACGCGGCCAAGGTGCTTCGACTGTTCGACGAGCTGGTCTTGATCCTCGAAAGCGGTCAGGCGCTCGACCCGACAAAGATCGCTCGCACCATTGACATGGTCGCCGACGACCTTCGACCAAGTGAAGTCTTGAAGCACGAAGTCGCACGAGGGGTGAAGGGGAAGCCCATACGTCCTTCAACGGCGGGCCAGAAGCGTTACACCGACGCGATCGACACGTCGCTCATCACGTTTGGGATCGGGCCCGCGGGCACGGGCAAGAGTTATCTCGCGGTCGCCGCCGCCGTCCAGGCGCTGCACCGACGACAAGTGCAGCGCATCGTGCTCACCCGACCCGCCGTTGAAGCGGGTGAGCACCTAGGATTCCTGCCCGGTGACCTCATGGCCAAGGTCGACCCGTACCTGCGCCCGTTGTACGACGCGCTCTACGACATGGTCGGTCCCGACGGTGCGCAGCGTCTCATCGCGAACGGCACCATCGAGGTGGCCCCGCTCGCGTTCATGCGCGGTCGCACCTTGAATGACTCGTTCATCATCCTCGACGAGGCGCAGAACACGACGCCCGAGCAAATGAAGATGTTCCTGACGCGCATCGGCTTCAACTCCAAAGCCGTTGTCACTGGTGACGTGACCCAGATCGACCTCAACGGCAAGCACAGTGGTCTGGTGAACGTCGAGAAGATCCTGTGGAACGTCGAGGGGATCAGCTTTGTGCACCTCACCGCGAAAGACGTCGTACGTCACCGCATCGTCGCTGACATCGTCGACGCCTACGAGCGAAGCCAGTCATGAGCATCGATATCTACGCTGCTGATGAGCAGCAGGATCAGCCCGTCGACCTGGAACGCTGGTCGCAACTGGCGCGTAACGCGCTGAGTGACGAGGGTATCCGCGGACTCGCGGAGGTTTCTCTGATCTTCTCTGACGAAGCGACGATCGCTGGGCTCAATGTGCAGTTCATGAGCAAGGACGGACCCACCGACGTCTTGAGCTTCCCGATCGATGGTGAGCTCGATCCGACGTGCCGGGTGCCCGACGCGGGCGGCACTGGTCCCGGGGAACCGCCGGCATC
>JABBNY010000001.1:78051-93033 GCA_019352095.1 Acidobacteriota bacterium | reverse complement strand
ATCCACCAAAAACGACGTTCATCGCGTCAATCTCAAGATGCAGTTACGACACAACAACTTGAGGAGAAACACGATGAACGTCCCCACCACTATCGACGCTGGCGCCTGGCTTAGCAAGTACCTAGAGGGTGCCAACGGCGACACCGACCTGGCGAGGTCCATGCTCGGCGCCTTCGCCGAAGCGATCATGAGCGCCCAGGCGTCCATGCAGTGCCACGCCGCCTACAACGAGCGCACGGCTGAGCGAGAGAATTCGCGCAACGGATACCGCACCCGGCCCTGGGACACGAGGCTCGGCACGATCGAGCTCAACGTTCCCAAACTGCGCCGCGGCGTCTACAGCCCCGAGGTGCTGCTCAGTCCGCGCAGGCGCGCCGAGCAGGCGCTGGTGGCGGTGATCTGCCAGGCCTACGTCGAGGGGGTCTCGACCCGTCGCGTCGACGATCTCGTTAAGGCCATGGGCATCGAGGGGATGAGTAAGTCCGAGGTCTCGCGCCTCGCCACAGAGCTCGACACCGTCGTCACCCAGTTCAAGGAGCGTCCCCTCGACCGTGGCCCCTACCGCTACCTGTGGATCGACGCCCTGACCCAGCGGGTGAGAGAGGGCGGGCGGGTCGTCAACGTCGCCGCGGTGATCGCGACCGCCGTCAACAACGAGGGAACGCGCGAGATCGTTGGCTTCGAGATCGCCACCACCGAGGACACCGCCGCCTGGACAGAGTTTTTACGCTCACTCGTGGCCCGCGGACTCAGTGGGGTCGAACTGGTGATCTCTGACGCCCACGGCGGCATCAAGGCCGCTATTGCTCAGGTGCTCACCGGGGCGAGCTGGCAGCGGTGTCGAACCCACTTCATGGCCAACTTGGCGACGAAGTGCACCAAGGCAAGTTGGCCGATGATCGCGACGTTGGTGCGCTCCATCTTCGACCAGCCCGACCGCGACAGCACCTGGGCCAAACTGGGCGAGGTCACGAGCCGCCTCACCCAGGCCGGGTTCTTAGACCAAGCGACCTACCTGCTCGACGCGGCCGACGACATCTTGGCCTTTGCCGCCTTCCCGTTCGAACATTGGAAGAAGCTCCGCTCAAACAACCCCCAGGAGCGTCTCAACAAGGAGATCCGTCGTCGCACCGACGTGGTCGGGATCTTCCCTAACCGCCAGGCGGTCATCCGTCTCGTCGGCGCGCTGCTGGCTGAGCAGAACGACGAGTGGGCCATCTCGAGGCGCTACGTGACCATCGAATCACTCAGTCAACCCGTCATCATCGAACTGTCGCTCGAGGATCCGAGACCAGCAATCGACGCCACACTCGTCAAGGAGGTTGTCATCGATCTCACCGCGGCATAGAGTTCACGACGAAGAGGTTGGCACGGCGAACGAACTCTTACACCACTAGTTGGGACTTAACCTTGCCTTGTCAAGATGAACGCAGTTCGGGACATCCCCGACTAGTGAAAGTAGGTAGGGCCATGTACCGCAAGTCCAAGTTCAGGCTGGTCCCGCGAGTTGGTGGAAATGCGCTCATCGCTCTCATCGCCCTCGGCAGTGGCGTCGCGATTACGAATGCCGTTTCGCACCAATCACACGTCACAACGTCTTCAACACCAAGCGCCCACGCGACGTCTGGCTCCGTCACTACGACCGCAGGAGCAGTAGCCACTTCACAGCCAAGTACCAGCGCCACACTCATCTCAGCACCGACACCACACGTCAGCGCCGTTGCGGGCACTGTGACGTCACTCTCAGGTTCTTCCGTCTCTATTCGCAGTCGCAGTGGCGCGACGTTGACCTACGGACTCAACTCGTCGACGATTGTGATGAGGGGTCGTACAAGGACGACGCTCGCGAGCGTGAACGTCGCAACATCGGTGTACGTAATGCCCTCAACGTCGAGTCCCACGATGGCGGCGGCGATCGGTATCATTCCCGCAGCCCTCGGAGCGGAACCACCCGAGGGCGGTTCGAACGGATCGGACGGTAATTAGAAGGTCTCGACACTCGAGCGCTACGTCACGTGACCTCCACCTTCACCGCTGCGTCTTACAGCGTGTGATCCATTTCGTCATGTAGAAGACCTGGCCGATGGGTGCCGTGTTACACGGGGTAAGTACCGCGGGAGATGAATTCGCGTTGCTTCGGCGACACGAATTCTGCACCGTGAAGCACACGGGAAGAGCCATTCGTCACCCGTACAATCCTCGAACGAGGTAGGGCTCTGGGACGGGACCGGGTACTGCCAGGGATTCCTGGACATCCGGACGGTGAGCAAATGCCGAGCTCGTTCAGTCGGCCAAGGCGAACCGGTGTGTCGAATTAGGACACACGCTGTTAGTGGTGAAGGAGCGTCCTTGAGATCTTGCAAGCCTCAGTAGTCCCTGACCAGCGACACTTCTTCGATTCGAGCGAAGGTCCACCAGAAACCACCCACCACTGCTGGTCATTCGAAGGGCATATCGCCTCTTCACGCGCGGTTCGCAACAAATTTCGGACTTTCTATTCCTCTGTATGGTAGGTTCCGCCCTAGGACGTCAAGACCCCGCTTCCTTATCATTCGACAAAACGTCGGGTGCAATAAGAAAGTTGGCCTACGTGACTCGCTCCTCGACCGGACAGGGAAACCTCCGGAAATTGCTCTCAAAGTTCACACTTCTGGTGCCCCTCGGTGCGGCTTCGGTTCTTCTTGCAACGGGACTCAGTCTGTCGTCGGGATCCCCCGTGTCCGCGGCAGCGCCTGTCTCGCCGTGCACTGAAGTGGTGTCGACCGCACCAGGAGTCATCGTGATGACACCTTCGGGTGCGTTGGTCACTGGCGCCAAGGCGGGCTCGACTCGAATCACCATTGACTGCAATGTGACATCGACAGCGACCTACGCGCTGGAATCGTCGTTGTTGGGTGGCGTAGGTTCAACGTCAGTGACTGCCGCGAACGAAGCGGACATTGCGACGCTCGCAACGTTTGCTCGTAGCACGACGGACACGGGTTGTCCCGCGGCAAGCGCAGGCTTGTGCACAGTCGCGACACTCATCGTTCCCACGAGCTTCGTAGCCAAGGACACCAAAGCCGCGTGCCCCCCCACGCAAGCCCAAATCGACGCCGGCCTCTTTGGTTGCGCCATCGCTGTGGTGAACAGTGCACTCGCGCCGTTGCCCGGTGGCGAGTTCCTCATCACCTATGCGGGCCAACCCCTGCCGGGCGCTCCAACCATCACCGCGACACCGCAACAGGGAACATCCGGCACCCAGATCAGCATTGCTGATACCAAGGGAACGAGCCACTTCTGGTGGGGCAACGCGATTGAGGCTGTGCAAGCTGCCACCCTCTCGACGACGCCAATAGCCCCGCCCGCGACGTGTAAAAGCGGTGGCGGTTACGGTAACGTTCCGACCAGTTTCCTCACGGTGAAGTGGTTCTCGTCGCCGACCGTCACCCCAATTAACGCAAGTGCCGCCGGGGTTGCGATCTCGAACAACTGCTACGACGGTGCCACCTTGTTCGCGCCATCGCTCAGCGGATCGATCACGGTCCCCGCAGGATTGGCGTTGGGCACCGTGTACACGGTGTACGTCTGCGAATTGAACGCGACGCCGTACCCCTCCAACGATGCCAGTGCCGCTACGCACTGTGGGACCGCTCCGGCTGGAGCCACCTGGATTGACGCGTCATTCCCATTCACCACTGCGGCGGGTGCCATCACACAGATTGCCCCAACCTCTGGTTCAGTCACCGTCGCTGCGTCTAAAGCATTCACCGCCCAGCTCGCCGTCACCGGTGCCACCGGTGCGGTGACGTACGTCGATCACGCGCAAGGTCCTGACTTGAACGTCTCCGCACTCGGGCTCGTCTCGACTCAGCGCGCGCTCACGGCGGGGACCTACACCGTGTCAGGGACCACGAGCGACGCCGCTGGTGATCTCGGCACGTTTACCTACAGCTTGCACGTTGGGCTGATCACGCAGCTCGCCCCGTTGTCTGGTTCAGTGGTGACCAGTAATTCGTCCAAGTTCAGCCAGCAACTGAACGTGAGCGGAGCCAATGGTGCCGTCACCTACAACAAGACCGCCGGTACCGGGGGTCTCGTGGTGTCCGCTAGTGGCGTTGTTGGAACGACGAGTGCGCTCGCCGTGGGGACCTACACCGTGTCAGGTACCACGACTGATCCCAATGGGGATTCGGGTACCTTCACCTATACCTTGACGGTAACTCGAGCCCTCGTGCCTCAGCTTCGCGCGTATCGCGTCATCGGTCGAGTGATCGCTGGACGAACAGTGACACTGTTCATCAGAGGCATTGGCTTCTACGGTCGACCAAGGATCACCAGCCACCCCGGTACGTTCAGCACCGTTGTGAGAGACACCGGTCGCCAACTAACGGTGCGCACGACGGCGAGGGCCGGTTCACGAGATGGGACCTTCACGTTCACCATTGTCTTGGCCAACCACAAGGTGTGCAGGGTGCGTTACAGCCAGATTTCCTGATCGTCGTGAAAGCCCCCGTCACTGCAACCCTTCGTGGTGCATCGGCGGGGGTTTTCGCGATGTCGCACCACAGATGAGAGTGATCGTGCGCTACAACACCAAGCGACCGTGTCCTAAGTAGTCCTTCGAACGGCTCTCATGGCGCTATGCGGCCCGAAGCCGGGTTGTGCACGGAGTGGCCCAGTTCCAGGCGGTGAAGATTGAGGTCCTTGAGTGCCCACTCGCTCGGTGCAACGAGCGCGAGCGAAGCTGCACCGACTGCTCGCGGGTGTAGGCACATCAGGTCACACCATCGCGTTTTCACGAGTGAACACCAACATCAGTGACCGCACCACCCTGACGCCATCGATCACTGAGAGATGTTGACGGTGGTGCTACGTCGCCACGATGCGTCAACGAGGCACCATCGCCACCTTTGGATTAATGGACCGACCCAGTCGCCAAGGTTGCGGCAAAGACCTGCCACGCCAGCAGTGACTTCGCCACGAGCGACAGCACTAGATACGTCTTCTCACCCACTAAGTAGTCAGCGAAGCGACCAATGCGTCGATATTGCAGATACTGGACGAGCGCGAAGCAGTTGAACGCTACGAACAATGAGAAATAGATTCCGTAGACGAATCCGGGAGCGTGCGCGGTGGCGCCCGGAGCAAAGAGGTAGATCCCGATGGCGACCCACGGGACAGCTCCCGCACCGCACCCCAACCAGAAGGGCACGAGACTACCACCTGGCTTCTCGTAGCGTTCTTGCATCCACCCAAAGCCAATCATCGAGGCATTCACACCGACCAACGCCAGGAGTGCCGCCGCGTCGCCGATGCCCGTGAGTAGAGCGATGGCCACAATCATCAACGACGACGAGACTGAATACTCAATCCACCGGTACGGATTGCGACCTTTCTCGAGTTCTCGCTCGTAGCTCTCGCGCAGCGGACCAGCAACCACGAGGTGTGCCACAGCGGACAAGAAGAAGAATGCGCTGATGAGCCACGCCAGACGTACGTCAAGGAGGTGCACCAGTTGTCGCGTGGTCGTGCCGGGGGGTCCGGCCATGTAGTTGGCCGTCACCGAAAGGGTGAAGGTGTTCGCCAAGATGACGATCAGGATTCCCGATAGAGCGTGTAGCGCTCCCGCAGCGAGATTGAAACGTTGCAGGCGCACGAACACCACTGACTCAGTCATGCTTTTGACAGTACCGGGGATTGGTCGCACCCGATGATCCTCGAACCGACCTCCACGTGCCCTTATTGCCCACGTCACTGCGTCGTAGCCCCGCAACGGGTGGCGGCCGTCCCTCCTCGCTACCGGCTCACGTGGGTGATCAGATTCAGCGACTCCCACCTAGGGAACTACTCAACGCTTCGCGCCTACGGATCACCCAAAATCTCCTTTGCGCAAGTGGCTACTTGCGTATTGGAGGAATGACCATGAACGAGAATGCCGATCGGGTCGAACGCGACGTCGTAATCGCGGCCACCTCTCAACGGGTATGGGAGGTGTTGACGACCCCAGAACACGTTGGTACGTGGTTCGGAACTGGGAGTCCGATTGCCATCGATCTTCGCCCCGGAGGAGAAATGGTGCTCGACCACGGCGCGAACGGCCGTTACCGCACAGTCTTTGTTGAAGTCGATCCGCCGCACAGACTGTCGTACCGGTGGGCAGAGGGATATCCCGACACGCTCGCGAGTGAAACCAACTCGACCCTGGTGGAGTTCACCATCACGCCCCTCTCCGAACACGAGACACGCCTCGCCGTGGTTGAGAGTGGTTTCAGCACTCTGGTCGTACCTGAAGGCCGTGAGTGGATCTCGTACGAGGGTCATAACCGGGGTTGGACCGACGCACTCGCGAACGCTTGCGCGTACGCCGAGGGTCGCGACTCGACACACATCATGTCCGTCCAGTGAGCATCATAGAAGAGGTCTTGAGTGCGCTTGACGATCCGACGCGTCGTGCTCTGCTCGATCAACTTGCCGAGCGTGGCAGCGCGACCGCGACCGTACTTTCGTCTCAGTTACCCATCACGCGTCAAGCCGTCGTGCAACACCTGACCGTTCTTACGAAGGCCGGTCTCGTGTCTGGCGAACGTCGCGGGCGCGAGCGATGGTTCGCGGTGCACACCGAGAAGATCACCGAAACCGCGCGTTGGCTCGAGGACCTCGCCACCAAATGGGACCGACGCCTCGACACGATCAAGCAAATCGCTGAGAAGGAGTGAAGTTACGGCCCGCGCAGGGGGTCGACATCACTGCATCCACCAATGGTCTGTCGTCAAGAGTGGGATTCCATTTTCTAAGCAATACCATTTCGCACAACAGACTGTGCTCGCCGACTTAGATCGACACCGGCAACACCTTCATGATGGCGTTCGCAATCACTTTGTACCCCACGTCATTGGGATGGATGTTCGGACCATACGGCTTGGCCGCACACATCCACGTCAGTGCGCAGACCTTAGCGACATTGGTGGGAACGACACCGTGGTTTCCCGTCGTGACTGGCGTGTGATTGTATGTCGCGAATGCGAGTGCCACTCTCGACACCGGAATATTGAACGCTTTGTAATTCTTTGTAAGCACATTGTTGAGTTGGGTCATGACGAGCGTTGACGAGGCGGCGAACGCCACACCCCGGTTTCCGTTGAGTGCATCAGCCAAGTAGGGGTTATAGTGATCAATGCCTACGAGGGTGACGTTCGGTCCCTCGGCTCTCGTGAGACGCGAAAGAATCATCGGCAACTGGCGTTGCAACTGATGCATCTGTGAGGTCACACACCCCGAATTCACGCGCGCATTGGCCAGGCATTTGACGATGTTGTTGAATCCCATGTCGATGGTGATGAGCACGTCACGAAGGTGATGTGACCTCAGATAGGCCACGGCATCGCTGAGCTGAGTGTCGACAGACCTGTAGCAGGGGTTACGACCGTTGATCAATGTGAGAGTGGACTCGCCGGGACAGCCGATTTGGGTAAGGCTCAGTTGTACGCCCTTAGCGGCCGCAAGCGCCACGAGTCGATTGGCGTAGCCCTCATTGGTGCGCTGACCTTTTGGTTTCTGTGGTGTCGGTTGGACGCCGACCGACACCGAAGCACCGACGTCGAGGTAGTAGATCTTCGGTCCTTTTCGCACCGCCGTCGACGCCGACACGGTGAACGAGGACACGACGAGCATGACCGCGA
Organism: Acidobacteriota bacterium; assembly: GCA_019352095.1. GTDB lineage: Bacteria > Actinomycetota > Acidimicrobiia > Acidimicrobiales > RAAP-2 > RAAP-2. The sequence goes on along the minus strand of JABBNY010000001.1, from coordinate 85,372 downwards.
AGATGATCACGGCTGCTGATTCCCATCGGCCTCGTCGCAGCACTAGTCCTCATTACTTTCGATGGTGGGACAACGTTGCTGGAACGCAACACGACCCCACACTCGAAGATAGTGAGATTGAGTGGGCAACGACGCCGTACCACCAGTGTCGAAAGTCCCCTCTCGTCGATCTGATACCGAACACCACGCCATCGTGGGGGCGCCGTATAGAAGCGATACCATCACGAGCTACCAACCAGTGGACGAACAACCCTGCTGGTCGGGCACCCATCCTCCGGTCACCTTCATACCAATGAGGATCTGCGCGTCCCTGGGTGCCTCACCCGCGTGCGGCGCAAAGCGCGAGCCACCGTACTGAAGCCACGTGGAGTTCGCAAAACCAATGCCCGAGTAGGAGGGACCGTTCATCGCCCAGTTGCCGCCCACCTCGCAGATCGCGACGTGTTGCCATTCGTCGCGCAACTGCTCAATGGTGAGTCGGGCCTGCGACGCAACGTCATGTAGCAGCGAAGTACGTGCCGCCAAGGCTCGTGCGCGAAGCTCGGAGCGATGAAGCGAAGTCCTCACGGCGTGAGCTGTCTTTACATTCGTCAGCGGTGCCGCAGCACTCACCGATGAAGCCAGGATTACAGCACTTGAGAACAGAACAAGTACTGCATAGATCATTCGTCGCACAGATTATCCTTGCACCACGCAAGGTCCAAGAGGCCACAAGGTGACGCGGTCACCGGCTCCTGGGACACAACTCGACACAACACATACGTTTGCCGAGCGGCGTGGTCAATTGGTCACTTCTCCACATCGTTGTGGGTGACATCGAAGCAGTCTTCGCTGCGTCATCAATTCTACGGGGGTCTTCTAAAAATCGAGACGTCTCCACACCACGCGACACCCCATAACCCAACAACGATCAGGTTAGATAAGAAATGAATTGTTGCCCACATTCACCCCGATTTTCTATGTTTCGCACGTGAAAAGGACTCGCACCACAACTACAGTGCGAAGGCATATCGGCGACCAGCAAGCGATGAGAGATGAATATCTCACGAGCCGACAACACAACTACGAGTTCCACCACAAAGGGGTGGCAACTTGCGCGAGAGTACCCGACATTCGTGAATGACGACTATGAAATGCGAACGCGCGCGTCAGTTGGGCAACGTGACATCGCGTCGCAGCGCGAGACTGCTGACATTGCCGTGTCGATGATTGGTGGTGCTGATTGCCTGTTCCAAGAACCAACGTCGAGCTTCAATGCTCGGATGGGCAACGAACGCCCGGTCGTCGACAGCGATACCAGTGTCGATTGCCCCAAGTCGCAATTGATCGACCGGGGTGGCGAGGAATCTGATCTTGTCGGGTGGCTCGTGCCACGTGTCGACGTGCGAGAGACGTGTCGCAAGCATCATGTCGTCTTCTATAACGACGTCCACAGGAACGTCTCTCGCGACTGGGGAGGACACGCTCACGTTGACGCCCACAGCGCGCGCAGCGACCAGCACGAGTGACACGATCTCGTCATCCACGTCCTCACCCACTCGAAGAAGCACGCGCCGCAGTGCTCTGTAACGAAGCACGTTGACTTCTGCGACGAGGCTGCTCGGGTCTGACGGTGCGAGGTCTCGAGAGACCGACGCCCTCACCGCCTCCTCGAACGAACATGGATCCCATCGGTCGGTGCACGACATCGTTCCCAGTGTCTCGATGTAGTTGGGTCCCCCCGCCTTCGCACCCGGCCCAATCACGGATCGCTTCCATCCGCCAAACGGTTGGCGCTGCACGATCGCACCGGTGATGGCACGATTGACATATAGGTTTCCGGCCTGGACCGAGTCACGCCAGATCCGAATCTCCTCGGAGTCAAGTGAATGGATCCCCGCGGTTAGTCCGTACTTCGACGAGTTTTGTAACTCAATCGCTTCTCGCAGGTCCCTCGCGCGTACGAGCCCGAGCACTGGTCCGAAACACTCAGTGTCGAAAAACGTGTTCGCGGGCACCACACCCATCTTGATCCCCGGCGTGAACATCTGAGCGCTGTGCCCGAGCGCTTCAGGTTTCAAGAGCCACTCTTCGCCAGCGTCCAATCGCGTGAGGGCGTCGGCCAGCGCACCTTCGGGTGGGCGGATGAGAGCGGACATGGTCGTGCGCGGATCAGAGCCTGGTCCGGGACGAAGCGTCCTGGTCGCATCGACCAGCCGACGTCGAAAGTCGAGATTGTCGTAGACCGATGCCTCAAGGATGACGAGACTTGCCGCCGAACACTTCTGGCCAGCGTGACCAAATGCCGACTTCACTATGTCCGCGATCGCGTTGTCGAGGTCTGCCGTTGCCGTGACGACGATGGCATTCTTGCCACTGGTCTCCGCGTGCAGCGAGAGATTGGAACGCCATCCAAGAAACATCCTCGCGGTGTCCCACGAACCGGTGAGAATCACACCGTCCACGTCGTGGTGTGTGACCAATCTGCGACCGACGTCGCCATCAGCGCAGGGCACGAACTGGAGTACCTCCTTTGATACCCCGGCCGACCAGAAAGCGTTGACAAAGACCCAGGCAACCGCGACCGCCTCGGGGGCGGGCTTTAGAATCACCGTGTTACCCGCCGCGAGCGCGCCAGCGACACCGCCAACTGGAATCGCCACCGGGAAGTTCCACGGCGGCACGACGAGCACGGTACCGAGGGGTGAGAATCCAACACCGTCGCGGGCCAGTTCATCGAGACGATCGATGTTCGTCGCGTAGTAGCGCACGAGGTCGATTGCCTCAGAGACTTCCGTGTCGGCTTCTCTCAGCACCTTTCCCGCCTCGCGGGTCATGGCGCCGATCAGCGGACCGCGCTGGGACGAGAGTTCGTTGGCCACGTCGAACAGGAGTTGCTTTCGCGACGTGGATGAGCGGTCTCGCCACTCGGGCTGGGCGCGCTTGGCGACCGAGACCGCCAACTCCACGAGGGTCTCGTCGGCCTGGCACCACCGATACGCGACCTGCTCGGGCCAGAAGGGGTCATGACCCGTCACTGTGACGAGACGACGATCGTCGGGCGCGATGAACTGTCCCTCGATGCACGGCACCACCAGATCAATTCCCTGACTCTCCAGGGAACCGAGATGACGAGCTATCCACGCCCTGTTCGACGCGAGAGAGAAGTCGGTGTCAGGCTCATTTGCGAAAACGTACGCGCCCTCGCGATCCACTCGAGAGGTCTGCCCACGGTCCTGAGACCACCGTGTCGCCACGGTCTGTTCGTGACGGGCCGACACCGACGCGAGGAACTTGTCCTTCTCCTTCTCCCACGCAGCAGATCCTGGTTCGAGTGAGAACTGGTGGCGAAGGAAGTTCTCCGGTCCGGTGTTCTCCTCAAAGCGCCTCACGAGGTACGCGATCACCGACTCCGAATCACTTCGATGCGCGATGGGAGTGTACAAAAGCAGGCCGCCAGCGGTCCCAGCCACTGCGTGGGCAATCGACACCGCCATGCCTTCGAGCATCTCGATCTCGATCATTCGCGCGACGCCTTTCGACTCGGCGCTCACCATCGCCCACGCCACCTCGAACAAGTTGTGACTCGCGATACCGATGCGCACGCTCTCAAGGTTCAACGGATTAAGGACGTACTCGATCATGCGCTTGTAGTTGGCGTCGACATCCGCCTTGGTCGCGTACGCGGGCACGTGCCAGCCTGCCAACTCCGCCACCACCTTCTCCATCGCCAGGTTGGCCCCTTTGACGATTCTGATCTTGATGCGCCCTCCACCACCCTCATGACGCTCACGAGCCCAGGGGACGAGGCGTTGGAGTACCTGGAACGAGTCCGGGAGATACGCCTGCACGACAATGCCAGCGTCGAGACCTCTGTAGCGCTCCTCGCTCAGAACCCGCTGAAAGACCGCAACCGTGAGTTCGAGGTCGCGAAACTCCTCCATGTCGAGATTGACGAACTTGGGCGTGTCGAACTCGAGTGCGGTGTCGTAGAGCGCTCTCAGTCGCGCGCCAATGCGATCAACTTCGTCGTCGAATGCTGCCTGGTTGATCTGTGCACAGATTGAACTGATCTTCACCGACACGTACTCGACGTCGCGACGTCGAAGCAGCGCAGTCACCGCATCGAGACGAGTACGTGCTTCGTCATCGCCGAGCACCGCTTCACCCAAGAGATTGACGTTTACTCTGACGCCCTCACTCTTACGTCGAGCGATGTGGCGTGAGAGATCCTTGCCGTCTGCGGAAATGACAAAGCCCGACAGTTCCTTACGCACCCGCGCGGCAACGAGGGGCATGACGAACCCAGGCAGGAGACCAGCGAGCGTCGTCCCGACGCTGAGCAGTCGTCGATCAACGGGGCCAAGAAATCCACGCTGCACGCTGTCGCGGGTCAGGTCCCTCAAGCGACGAGCGGCGCGGCGCCGGTCTCGAATGCGAAGCACCTCGTCGGTGAGGGTGAGCATGAAAGCCAGACCCTCTGGATCCTGCAGAAGTCGATTGATCCTCTTTCCCTGACGAAGTTCACGCTTGGTGCGAGCACCGTAGGCCTCTCTGATGAGACTGGTCGCCAGTGCGACCGCCTTCTCGCCAAGAACGTCGTCCTCACTGCGTGGGTGGGATGAAGCTTCGATGGAATTCACAAGGGCAGTATGGTTGGTCCGCGCTAGACCTGTCTTGTGCCCATCGATACTGTTTGGTGTCGAAATGATTCAAGTGACGTGGTGCACCGAGCAGTCAAAGGGGGATAACCACGACCGTGCCAGAAGAACTGCCCCGCGGGGCCCTGGAGCTCGCGGCCGTCTTTGAGGGGATACCGCGCGTCATGTTCTCCTTGAAGGACACCCGTGGTAAGTATCTCATTGTCAATGAGGCGTTCGCCGAACGCGCTTCGGGCCGCAGCATCACCCAAGTCGTCGGCAAGACCGCCAGTGATCTCTTCGCGCCCGAGCTCGCCCTCTCGTACGCGGCTCAAGATGCGCAGGTGCTCTCCAGTGGACACCCCGTGCGCCGCCAACTCGAGCTCATCACGCGCCGCGATGGATCGCTCGGTTGGTACATCACCAACAAGTCGCTTCTTCACGACACCGAAGGTGCACCCGTTGCGATCGCTGCCGTGTCAGTCGACGAGGAGACACCGGCCCATCGAACGGGTATGAAGGGACTCGAGGTCGCCTTGGCGACCGCCCACGCGCGTTTTCAAGAACAGATCACCGCGTCGGATCTCGCCAGCGCTGCGGGAATGTCAACGGCAATGCTGGAGCGTCGCATGCAACGCTTCGTCGGACTGACTCCGAGTCGTCTGATTGTACGAGTACGGGTCGAAGAAGCTATCTATCGCATCGTGCGGAGCGATCGGGCGCTGGCCGAGATCTCCGTCGAGTGTGGCTTCACCGATCAAGCGGCAATGAGCCGTCAGGTAAAGCAGTTCCTCGGCGTCACACCGCGCGCTTTGCGCAACGCTCACAAGCAACACCCTCGCGGGTAATCGCCCAGAACGGCGACGTGTCATTCGTCGAACGCGACCACCACGGGCGACTGTCGGCGCATTGCGGCCCCGGTCTTTGACGTCGGGGCGTCGCACGCGTCACGGAGAGTCCACGGCGCCTGGCAGTAGTGGTCGTGTGCCGGATCAATGAGGACGACGTCGTGTTCTGCGGCACGGCCCAAGCGCGCGGCGAGCAATTCCAATGCGCATCGTCTGCGAAGTTGTTGGTTCAGAAGTCGAACTTGAAGACGAACTCGTCGGGATCGGTCTCAGCAGTGGGCGCGTCGACTCGCGTGAAGCCCGCTTTGTCGACCACACGAAGCGACGCCACATTCGTGGTTTTCACCGCTGCGAACACCGCGGGTACACCCTGCTCGCGAGCCCAATAGACCAGTCCACTGGCTACCTCGCTGGCGTACCCGTTTCCGCGATAGCGAGGCAAGATGCGATAGCCAATCTCTGCACGTCCCACATCCTGGGGTACACCATGAAACCCACAGTCTCCGATGAGCACCGCATCATCCTTACGTAACACCGCTCGCACGAACCATCCGCCCTCTGCCCCGCGTCGGCGTACGCCACTGAGTTGAACTTTCAAGAGTTCATATCCGAGGGAGTCGACGAATTCAGCGGTGAAATCAAGATCTTGCGATGCCCTTGCGGCCGCTCGGTCGCCAACGATCAGTGCTTCGAGTGTCTCTTCGAGCAAAGGGACCAGCAGTAACCGCGACGTGGAAATCACAGGCGGACTCGACACGGATCGAGCATACCAACGGCTCGAATGTGGCCAGTACTGAACCTGGAGACTGCGAGGAAGATGCCCGCGAGCACCAACGACACAACCCGCAGTCCAGTACCCTTCGCCTCACTTGCGTAACAGCGACTTCTCCACTTCGACGGCGAAGAGAACAGACGTGGAGGCGACCAACACGACACCCAGCTGCAACAAACTGAGGGGGCTCGTATGGAAGATCTTCTGAAGGGGTCCAACATAAACCACCATCATCTGGACCACGAACGTGGCCAGAACGCTTGCGTACAGCCAACGGTTAGTGCGTATCGCCATGCGAAAGACGCTGCGTTGTTCGGAGCGCACCGCGACAGAGTGCGCGAGTTGTAGGAGTGACAATGTCGTGAATACCATGGTCTGCCACGGCCATCCGGCGGCGCGTGACAATCCCTCCAGTGTGAGCACGACAGCCGCCATGAACAGTCCCACCCAGAGGACGTGCTGCCAGAGTCCCCTCGCAAAGAGTGACTCGTGACGACTTCGAGGAGGTCGTTGCATCGCCGCGGGTTCCAGGGGTTCCAGACCGAGGGCGATCGCGGGCAGTCCGTCAGTGACCAAGTTCATCCAGAGAATCTGCACCGCAAGCAGCGGGAGGGGCATGCCGACGAGGGGTGCGAGGAACATCACCCACAACTCCCCGACATTCGTACTGAGCAAGTATCGGATAACTCTTCGAATGTTGTCGTAGATCCGTCGCCCTTCTTCAACCGCGCTCACGATTGTCGCGAAGTTGTCGTCGGCGAGCACCATGTCTGCGGCCTCTTTGCTCACGTCGGTGCCGGTGAGTCCCATGGCAATGCCAATGTCGGCCTTGCGAAGGGCCGGGGCATCATTGACACCGTCACCGGTCATCGCGACCACCGCACCCTGACGTTGCCATGCGTCAACAATGCGAAGCTTGTCGGCCGGTGACACGCGCGCGTAGACAGTCACGTCGCGCACTCGCGCTTCGAGTTCGGCGTCATCAAGTCGTGTCAGCTCGTCACCCGAAATGATCTCTTGTTCTGTGACCCTGAGTCCAATCCACCCCGCGACGGCCGCCGCCGTCGCGGGGTGGTCGCCGG
>JABBNY010000001.1:24121-78041 GCA_019352095.1 Acidobacteriota bacterium | reverse complement strand
GGTCGCCGGTGATGATGACGGTACGAATACCCGCACCTCGACATTCGATCAGAGCCCGTTCGACCTCCGCCCGAGGGGGGTCGGTGATCGCCACGAGCCCCACCAGGCTGAGATTCTCTTCAAGGTGCGCGCCCGGTGTAGTGACACTCGCGTCCGCCATCGCGAGTACGCGAAATCCCTCCTTGGTCCAACGTTCAAGAACGTCACGGGCGATGTCACGTGCGGGGTCGTCCGTGACGAGCGTCGAAGTCACCGACTCCAGCGCGCCCTTGGTCAGGACCTCATAACCCACTTCGCCACGATGCAGCGTCGTCATCAGTCGGCGCTCTGCGTCGAAGGGCAGTTCCTGCATGCGCGGTCGCACGACGCGCAAGGAAGCAGCATCGACGCCGCACTTGCCCGCCAACGCCACAAGTGCACCTTCGGTGGGGTCGCCCGCCAACTCCCAGCTTCCATTGACCTGTGTAGGCGCTCGCAGTGACGCATCGTTGCACAATGCCGCTATCACGGCTACTCGTTGCACGTAAGGATCAGTAGTGGCGGCGTGGGGCCCCAGAAGTTCACCCTCCGTCGAATAGCCACTCCCTGTGACGAGATACTCGCCCAGTGGTGTCCACACTCGCACCACCTGCATTCGGTTCTGGGTCAGCGTTCCGGTCTTATCAGTGCAGATGACGTCGACCGAACCAAGAGTCTCGACTGCGACGAGTTTGCGGACAAGGGCGTGGCGTTCCGCCATCCGTCGCGCGCCCAACGCGAGCGCCACCGTAATCACCGCTGGCAGTCCTTCAGGTATCGCAGCCACCGCCAGGCTCACCGACGTAACGAACATCTCTCGCACTGGCTCGCCACGAAGAAGTCCAATGATGAAGATAAGGCCACAGACCCCCAGGGCACCGCTCGCCATGAGTCTCGCCAAGGAGCTGAGGCGTGCTTGGAGCGGCGTCGGTACTTCGGTCCGTTGCGCAAGGAGATCCGCGATCAGGCCGAGTTCGGTGTCGCCACCGACCGCGATGACCACGCCGGTCCCTCGGCCAAAGGTCACCGCGGTTCCTTGAAATGCCATGTTGTGCCGATCCCCTATGGGTGGCACGCCGTCGACGTGCAATAGCTCGGTGGATTTGGACGCGGACTCGGACTCTCCGGTCAGTGCCGCCTGCGCAATGCGCAGGCTATGGGTCTCGATCAAACGAAGGTCAGCCGGGACGAGGTCACCCGTCACAAGTTCGACTACGTCACCGAGCGTGACATCGGTGGCGCGGATCTCTACGAGTACCCCGTCACGACGGACGACGACCTCATCGCCCTCCAGGCGCTGCAGTGCCTCGAGCGCACGTTGCGCGCGATACTCCTGGACAAAGCCGACGACACCATTCAACACGACGATTATTCCAATGACAATGGTGTCGGTCACTTCACCGGTCAATGCGGTCACCACACCCGCGACCGCCAAGACAAGCACCATCGCATTGGTGAACTGGCGGACCAATAACACCACCGGTGGCGACTGCGCCACCCTCTTCAGCTGGTTTGGACCTGACTCAATCAAGCGTCGAGCCGCTTCGTCGCTCGCGAGTCCTCGCTCGAGATCGACGTCGAGTCCAGTGGCGACTGCGCTCACATCGAGGCGCCACGCCTCCGTGATTCCCTCCGCCAACTCCGCACGGAGGCTTTCTGGAGTAGCACTAGCCGAGTCGTCGGAGGAAGAACTCCCACGACTCGGGGTAACGCTCATGATCCATTGCCACCGAGATGGTCCTTCGATCCCCAGCGAAGGTAAGCGGTCAACGCTCCGATCACGAGGGCCACGCCGGCGCCGAGGAAGAACACTCGTTGTCCATCGGTGAAGTCAACGACGACGTCAACGAAGGCCACCGCGACCACAAGAATGATCATCGAGATGACGCGAGCTTTCAGGTCATTCAAATCTCGCATCTCGAGCCACGCGGGCATCCCATGTCCATCGTGCCCCGGCTCGACTTTGCCAATGAACAATTCGTAAAAGCCAATAGCCGCTATCAACATCGTCGCGCCCACCAAGAAAAGATCGATGACCAACATCAAGAGCCCGACTCGATTCCCAATGGGAAACGGGTGACGCAGGACGCCTATGAAAGTATCGATGAAGACAGTCGTACCGTAGACGAACGATCCAACCGCTGCCAATACCAAGACCACCACGGGCAGTAGGACGGTCTTTCGCGAGATCAGCAGTCCCCATTCCAAGCCTCTCACGATTCGATTGACGCGAACGTCGTTGTGCGACACGGAAGTCTCGCTGGCACCGAGCGCATCCGTGCAATCGTCAATCATCGAATCTCCTTGCCACACCCATAAGTCAGAACGACACTCCATGCGGATCTACCGGGCACACTCAAAATCTCGCGCACTTAAGGTGTCAACGCAAGTCGACGCTCTGCAAAGCCGCACGCACCGGTGCGACGCACCCTCGCTAGTGAATCTGACTCAATACCGCAGTTGCCATGAGCGCTTGGCCCAGCTCGGTCGGATGCAGTGTGCCACCCGACCTCAGGGTCGAGACACTCACACCATTGAGATCACTCGAGACACCCGTGCTGCAGTTGAGGGGTACAAACGAGGCCGCGTTGACCAATCTGAGACGAGGCTGCGTCGACGCCAACGTTCGAACGGCGGCGGCCGTCTCGCGACGAACCAAGGAATTGATGCCTATCAACTCACGCGTCACCAATGATGCAAACGCCGGATAGATGGTGGCACCACCGGGGAGGTCGACTGGTGAGGCGCCCACGAGACACGCATGGCTCGTGCGATGTGTGAGCAGCATCGGATAGGCGACGACGAGCACGTTCGCACCAGCTCCGCTGTTGCCCGAGGTGCTGGCCTGCAGCACAGCCTGGAGCAGGGCGAGCAAACGACCCTCCAGCGGCGAGGGTGCGCTCAGTGTGTTAGCCGTCACCGCGTAGGGTGCCGTTACTGCTCCGGTCTGTGGGTGCACGCGAGCGTCCAACAATTTTGCGGCGCCAGTGACCGCGCTGGCACACGCGGAGGCTCCACCGGCGAAGGGCAGATAGCGTACGTCACTCGACGAAGGACTGGTGACCGCACCAAGGCAGGACAGAGAGAGCTTTGAGAATGCCACGTCATTGCCACCCGCGGTCAAGGTGACAAGGCTTGAGTTGGCGAGCGACACATTCGCACGGTGCACTTGACGCATGATTTGTGCGATGGTCGCGCCCGAGCACGCCACGAAATCAAGGTGAGGACCCGCGAGTACGCGCGCCACGTCCTCCGGATAGGCCTTTGGTGAACGGCTGCAACCACTCGAGCCCGCGAGATAGGGACTGAGACCCGCGCCAGACGTGTAGGAGTCTCCGAGGGCAACGTACGTCGAGGCGGCTCCGGTCGCTCGAGCGGGCGACACGAGCACCACGGTGCTGAGCAATGTGACTACAAAGGCAAAACGTCCAAGGCGCATTGGGGTCCCAACGGATTGTTCCTACGTACGAGGTTCAGCGTAACGGCGTCGAGACGATCGCCAACCTCACGCACGCCGTTGGAATTCTCAGATTCCTCCATGGCCACGTCACCATCGCAGTCAGGACTAATTAGATTGCCATCATGGACTACATCAATCTTGGCAACACCGGCCTACAAGTGTCTCGAATCTGTTTGGGATGTATGAGTTACGGAGAACCCACTCGCGGTAACCAACCGTGGTCACTCGACAAGGACAGTGCAATACCGTTCTTTCGTCAGGCGCTCGACGCGGGTATCAACTTCTTTGACACCGCCAACGTCTACTCCGCCGGCAGCAGCGAGGAGATCACCGGCGAGACACTGCTGTCCATGGTCCCTCGTGATGAGGTGGTCATCGCCTCCAAGGTGAATGGTCGCATGCGGCCTGGACCGAACGGCGAGGGCCTCTCGCGAAAAGCGATCCTTTCAGAGGTCGACAACAGCCTCACGCGACTCGGCACTGACTACCTCGACCTGTATCAGATTCACCGCTGGGACTACAACACGCCAATTGAAGAGACCCTTGAAGCTCTCCACGATGTGGTGAAGGCGGGCAAGGTCCGCTACATCGGCGCCTCGTCAATGCACGCTTGGCAATTCACCAAGGCCCTCTACCTCGCTGAACTTCACGGCTGGACGAGGTTCGTCAGCATGCAGAACTACTACAACCTCCTCTACCGCGAGGAGGAACGCGAAATGCTGCCACTCTGTGAAGATCAAGGAATCGGCGTCATTCCGTGGAGTCCACTCGCGCGAGGTCGGCTCACCCGAGCTTGGCACGAGCAAACGCCGCGCTCGGAGACCGACGAGTTCGGCCGCAACCTCTACAGCGAGCGAGACAAGCCCATCGTCGACGCCGTGATTGAGATCGCCAACGAACGCGGTACCACGCCCGCTCAGGTGGCCTTGGCCTGGGTGCTCTCCAAGTCAGTCGTCACGAGCCCGATTGTGGGCGCCACGAAGCCGCATCACCTGTCCGACGCAGTCGCGGCAGTTGAACTACAACTCGATGTCGACGAGATTGAGCGACTGGAGAGTGGCTACCGGCCGCACCGCGTCGTCGGTTTTCGCTAAAGCCACCCCCGTCGTTCTCACTCGCGCACGCCTTTAGGGTGGACTCCGACATGATCCCACTCTCAGTGCTCGACCTCGCCACAGTGGCGAGTGGCTCCACACCGGCGCGCGCGCTCGCCGAGACGACTCGCATGGCGGTCGCCGCAGAACAGCTTGGCTATTCGCGAATCTGGGTCGCGGAGCATCACGCGATGGCGGCAGTCGCCAGTTCTGCGCCGGCAGTGATCATGGCCCACATCGCCAATGCCACCACCACGATCCGCATTGGCTCGGGTGGCGTCATGTTGCCCAACCACGCGCCACTGGTCATTGCCGAACAGTTCGCGACACTAGAAGCGCTGCACCCCGGGAGGATCGATCTCGGACTCGGTCGAGCACCGGGCACCGATCACGTCACAGCCCGGGCACTTCGTCGCAGTCCCGACCTCAGCGCCAATCGCTTTCCCGACGATGTCGTTGAGCTCATTGGATATTTGCTACCTCGCGAGCGCCCACCGCATCCTGCCCCCACGCCGGGCAGTGGCTACTTGCCCGAGGTCTGGCTACTGGGTTCATCGACCTTCAGTGCCCAATTGGCAGGAATGCTGGGCTTGCCGTTCTCGTTCGCCTACCACTTCGCTCCCGCGTTACTCGACGAAGCTCTTGAGCTCTATCGTTCCAACTTCACGCCCTCAACGCTCTTGGACCGCCCCAAAGCAATGGTCGCCGTCTCGGTGATCTGCGCGCCGAGCGATGACGAGGCCCAGTGGCTCGCTGGCTCGACCGCGCTCAACATCCTTCAGCGCAACACGGGTCGCATGGGCCCACTGCCCTCGCCCGACGAGGCCGAGGCGTACAAGTTCACGCCCGAAGAAGCCGCGTCAGTTCGAGAATCAATGCGTTCACACGTCATCGGCGATGCGGCGAGCGTTCGCGATGGTCTCAACGACCTCGTGGCCCGTACCAGTGCGGACGAACTGATGATCTCGACTCGCACGCACACCTACGAGGCGCGCGTGCAATCGTTCTCGCTGCTCGCCTCGACCTGGGGGCTGCCCGCACGCAACGCGGCGGTCCGACGCTGATCAGCGTCGGAGGTCCTACTTCTGGGCGTAGGTGCCAACCAACACCGCGCGCGCCAAGGAGTGCATGAACAAGTTGAAGCCCAAATAGGCCGGTGTGGCATTTTCGGGCAATCCCAAGTCCTCAACGTCGACCGCGTGAACTACAACGTAGTAGTAGTGCGTCCCATGGCCGGGGGGCGGAGCCGCCCCAACGTAACGCTTCATACTCGCATCATTGGCGAACTGGACGGCTCCTGGGGGAAGACCGCCACCAGCGTCATCACCCGCGCCCGCCGGGAGTGAGGTCACCGTGGCGGGTATGTTCGCCACTGCCCAGTGCCAAAACCCCGATGCGGTCGGCGCTACTGGGTCATAGACGGTGATGGCGAAGCTCTTGGTGTCGGCGGGAAACCCGCTCCAGGACAATTGCGGCGAGGTGTCTGAGCCACCCGCGCCCATCATGCCGCTGCGTTGAGCCACGCCGAGCTCACCGCCGTTCACGAAATCAGTGGACGTCACCTCGAATGACGCAATCTGGGGTAGGTCCTCATATGGATCTCTTGGCATGTCGAACACTCCTTTCGAGGGCAACGTCGAGCTGCCGCTGTCAGCCACAGTAATCAGCACCGTACTCGTTCGCAGCACACCTCGTGAACAGGTACCTATCGCGCACCACGATGTGCGGCATGATTCGAGGAAGTCGTGGTACAATATACCCCAGGGGGTATCACAATCGAGATTCGCTCAGTAGTCTGTAAAGACACTGGTCACGCGAGTGGCGAAAATGGGTGCCGTGCAATTACAAATGGATGCAGAGAACAAGGAGGCCGCCAGTGGCAACAGTTGAGATTACCGAGCAGAACTTCGAAGAGGTGACGTCGTCTAACGACATTGTCCTGCTCGACTTCTGGGCTGCTTGGTGCGGTCCATGCCGCACGTTCGCTCCCGTCTTTGAGAAGGCTTCCGAGACGTATCCAGACATCGTCTTTGGCAAGATCGATACCGAGGCGCAGCAGGGCATCGCGGCTTCGTTCAACATCATGTCGATTCCGACCCTGATGATCATTCGCGAGAACGTCGTGCTCTTCAGCCAAGCCGGTGCATTGCCGGAGAAGGCTCTGGTCGATCTCATCGAGCAGGTGAAGAAGATCGACATGGTTGAAGTCCATCGCCAGGTCCTCGCCGAGCAGAACGCCGCCAGCTAGGTCCACTCGCACTAGGAGCGAAAGCAACCCGCGAGGAACGTCTCGAGTTCACTCGAGCGCAGGTGCAGTGACAGGTGACCCGTCGTGTCGCGCTCGATGTCGAGCGCGGGGCAAAAGGCGTTCGAATTGGCACAAAAGAAGTGTGGCGAACCCTTGACGCCGCGTGCCTGACCCGTTCGCCAATCCTCGTACACCGCGTCCAACTCGATCCTCGCGTCGAACGCTACGTCGAGGCGCCCCGCCAATTCGGCCAATACCTCAAAGTCACTAATGTCCTCACCCCGTTCGAACAAGGCATCACGTACGGCGAAACTCATTGCTTCGCCGACGTGGGGGCCCTCGTCGTACGCGCGTGCGACGAGGGCCAGGGCCGGTAACGAGGACGAAGGGAATACGGCCTCATCGAACCCGGCGAACAGTGTGGGTGCGACCTGTGCGCGCAGTTCACGCACGTGATCGGCGGTCTTGGCACTGTCCATCGCGACGCCGTTGACAAGTTCTAGCGGCCACGCTCGAATCATCATGGGCTCACGATGTGAGCTTCGTTCGTCGCGCACAGCCTTTGCTGCACGAAGCCCAACGTGCGCGAAGGGACACCAGATGTCCGCGTAGACCTCAAGAACATTCGCCTTCACGCGAGTCCTCGCACACTGTTCGCCATCTCGCGCCAATCACTTGAGTGCCACTGGAATGAAACCGCGTCCCGCCAAGATGTTACTTTGGCCCTTAGCGACTGTTTCTTGAACCGACCTAAACCATGGTCAGGTAGTGAAAGGACGGCAAGCGCATGGGCCCGTACGGTTACAACAATGGCGATTGGCTCGCGCGTGGATTGATGGCGTTCCTACTCATATTGCTCATACTCGGTCTCATCTCGTGGATTGCCTCGGGGATGTTCCATCGCCATGATCACGATTACCGCCACCACCATTGGGGTTCCAATCCCTGGTACCAAGGTGAGCCTCCGAAGTCACCACCGGCGCACGACGCCGCCCAGATTCTCGACCAGCGCTTCGCGCGAGGCGAAATCGACGCGGACGAATACAAGACCCGGCGCAAATTGCTTCGCGACGAGACCAAAGAATAGACGTCGTCGCGCATCGAGCATCGACGCGGAGTCAGATTTTTGCCAGGCGCGAGGGTGCTCTCGTCGCACGCGATCAGTTCACGACGAGTCGGCGTGCGGGTTCACATTCTTAACCAGCGATTGAGCTCGCGCGAATGACTTCGACCCGAGACGCCTCCTCGCAACTCAATCTCGACGAGGCTGGAGGGTTGCGCGCCGACGCGGTCCTTGCTCGCCTCGAAAGTAGCGCCACCGGGCTCTCGTCAGACGACGTGCACGTGCGACTCACGAAAGTGGGGCCGAACATACTCAGCGCCCGTAAGGTCCACGCGTCGATGGTGCTCGTTCGCCAGTTACGAAATCCGTTGATGCTCTTGCTCCTTGGCGCTGCCCTGCTCTCGGGGGTGACCGGCGGTGGCACGAACGCGATCATCATCGCGGCGATCGTGGCGCTCAGTGTTGGACTGGGCTTTTTCAATGAGTACGCCGCGGAACTCGCCATGACCGCGCTTCGCTCGAAGATCAGCCAGAAGGCCCAAGTCCGCCGTGATGGCCACGTTGTTGAAGTGTCAGTCACCCAATTGGTGCCCGGCGACATTGTGATGCTGCGTATCGGGGCCATCGTACCCGCCGACGTGCGCTTGCTCGAGGTCAATGAACTCGAATGCGATGAAGCGATACTGACTGGTGAATCGGTACCGGTGATCAAATCAAGCGAACCCGCCGTCGAGCCGACCAAGGGGTTGACGTCGTGCGCCTTCATGGGAACCTTGGTGCACGAAGGCTCTGGCGTGGGTGTCGTGGTCGCAACCGGTCAGCGCACCGCATTCGGACACATCGCCGCTGGTCTCTCCGAGCAGCAGGCCCGCACCAGTTTCGAAGTGGGCCTTTCGCGCTTCTCGAGATTCCTCTTCCTCGTCGCAAGTGCGCTCACCGGATTCGTGTTCGTCATGAACATCGCATTGTCGCGCCCGCTGCTCGAGGCACTGCTGTTCTCGCTCGCCATTGCCGTTGGCATTGCTCCAGAGATGATGCCGGCGATCGTGACGATCAGCCTGGCGTCGGGGTCTCGAGCGCTCGCCGCAAAGAAGGTACTCGTCAAGCGACTGATCGCCATTGAGGACCTCGGCAATATTGAGATCCTCTTCACGGACAAGACCGGAACACTCACCGAAGGCGCTATTGAGTTCGAGCAGTCCCTCGACGAGCACGGTGAGCACAGTGATCGGCCCTTGTTGCTCGGACTTGTCTGCAACGAGTCATCTCGTGGCGACAACGGACCCGTGGGTGGCAATGCGCTGGATCAGGCTCTGCTCGGGTCGAGCGCTGCCCACGAGGATGCAGCGCTGGCTCACGCCGCGGCGAGCTACACCCGGCGCGCACTCATGCCATTCGATCACGAACGACAACGCGCCTCAGTGGTCGTCGATGACCCCGCCGGCGGACTCCTGCTGGTGACCAAAGGCTCGCCGGAATCGGTCCTCGATCACTGCACCAATGTGTCCAAGAGCGCGCGCATCACGCTGGGCGGACTCTTCGCTGACGGTGAGCGTGTCGTCGCCGTGGCGACTCGCGTCATCACTACAAGTGCACCCAGCACGAGCGACGAGGCCGAACTCCACTTCGAAGGGTTCCTCACCTTCGCCGATCGCGTCAAGAGTGACGTGAGTTCCTCGATTGAGAAGTTGGAGCAGTTGGGCGTCGAGGTCAAGATCATCACCGGTGACAACGGTGTGGTCGCCACCAAGGTGTGCACGCTGATCGGCCTCGCCAGCAAGGGTCTCTTGAACGGCACCGACCTCGTAGCTCTGAGCGATGACGAGCTCGCTCGCGCCATTGAACACACGACCGTGTTCTCACGCATCACACCGGACCAGAAATCACGGATCATCAAATTGGCCCGACACATGGGAAAAGACGTCGCCTATCTGGGTGATGGCGTCAACGATGCGGTCGCACTTCACCACGCCGACGTTGGCATCTCGGTCGATTCGGGCACCGACGTCGCAAAGGACGCTGCCGACGTCGTCCTTCTCGATAAGGACCTCGGCGTCCTCGCCGAGGGGGTCATGGAGGGGCGCCGGATCTTCTCCAACACCATGAAGTACGTGCTCATGGCTACGTCATCAAATTTCGGCAACATGTTCAGCGCCGCGGGTGCCTCGGTCTTTCTACCCTTCCTGCCGATGTTGCCCTCCCAGATACTGCTCAACAATCTGCTCTACGACGCCGGACAGCTCGTCATCCCCTCGGACCGCGTGGACGCCGAGTCGTTGGCTCGACCCGCGGCCTGGGACATGAAGTTCATTCGTCACTTCATGTCAATCTTCGGGCCCATCAGCTCGCTCTTCGATTTCTTGACGTTCTGGGTGATGTTGCAGGTTCTGCACGCCAATCACGTGGAATTTCGAACGGGCTGGTTCGTGGAATCGATCGCGACCCAAACGCTCATCGTCTTCATCATCAGGACTCGACGCGTTCCGTTCTTTCGAAGTCGCCCGAGCCGCGCGATGGCAATCGTGCCCACCAGTGCCGCACTCGTCGGTGCCGTACTTCCCTATACCCCACTCGCGCACGTACTGGGCTTCACGCCACTTCCGGCCATCTTCTTTCTATGGCTCACGGGCATGGTCGTGGTCTATCTTCTTCTCGTCGAAACGGCCAAGGTTCGCTTCTACCGGTCAATTCGTCTCAAGGTCACTGCGCACCCGCTCAGCACCTCCCAACGCCACGAGCGACGCGTGCGACGCCGGGCATCACGCTTCATCCACATCGAGCCCCCGCATCAAAAGCGCCCGAACCGAGGCTGAGCGCAGGCCTGCGCCGGTCGAATAGTCGTGACCTAACCCGCGGGCGGGTACGACACCATGTCAATCGGGCCTCCGCCAAACAGGTGCTGATTGGTGCCGTTGACCCGCGTGTAGTGGCCATGTCGAATCCGGTACGCCGAAATCGTTACCGGTGCGCTCTTCCATTTGCCGCTCGCACAGTTTGGCGTGCAATCGTTCCAGGAGCCCAGGCCCGTCGCGGTCGCGGTGGGCTCACCCCATCCACTCCACCTCAGATTCTTCACGAGCGTGTTCGCATCGGCGCACGTGAGGACCATGCTCGAGGGCGCCACCGAACTCGTCGTCGAACAGTCGTAGATCGACACCGAACTCTCGTGCGCCTGATTCCACGAGAGCACCGCAAACGACCCGGCGAGAACCGTGAGCACGAGCAAGAGCATGTGGGGGATGTAGCGTCGCATTGCTGCATTGTACGTCGAACCACACACCCCACGAGAACGGTCGCACTACGACAAGCGCAGTACCCAGATACGCTTCGCGCCCGACCTCATTACAGTTGGAGTAATGACAACAGGGCGTCGCTCGTGGTAGCAAGGAGTCATCGGCGCGACACGCTCGTGGGCGTGCTCAGTGGCGTGCTGGCCGTAGCGGCGCTCGTCGTCGGGTCTGACGTGCAGAGGTTCCATTCGTCCACGTCGCACGCTCGCTTGATTGAATGGCTGTGTGTCGCGGGACTGATGATCGCGAGCGTCGTGGCGATTCGTCACATCGCTGCGGCATTAGGCCGGGTCATCACCCGTCGCTCCGTGCAGTCCGCCGGCGCCGTCGTCCGCCTGGTCGCAACCGGCGTGGGTTACGTCATCATGCTCTTCGCGACCTTCGCCGTGCTCGGCGTGTCCCTACAGCGCTTGCTGATAGGCGCCGGTGTGGCCGGTGTCGTACTCGGTATCGCCGCCCAACAGAGTCTGGCGAACATCTTCGCGGCACTGGTGCTGCTCTTCGCAAGACCTTTTGGTGTCGGCGATCACATCCGCGTCCGATCGGGAACAATCGGCGTGCTTGATGCGCGGGTCATCGGCATTGGACTCACCTACGTCACGGTACGCACCGAAGACGGCGTGTTGAAGATTCCCAATTCGATCATGTTGGCCTCGGGGATTGGCCATATGGACTCGCCAGACGAGGCCGAACCTCTTCGCCCCAATCCGCTGGCGAAGTAGGTGCCAGTGATCATCACGGTTCCAGCGAACGACCGTCAGGGAATCTCGCCGGATTCGCCACGCTCGTTAAGAGCTCGATCGAGCAAACTTATACTTAGGTGTAGTGAAGAATTCACTCGAAGTCTCTACGAGATTCGAGTCGGTTCTTCGTGCGCATAATTGCCTACCGCGTACAAGATCGTGAGTCGTAAGTGAAGTTTCAACGAACAGCACTGTGGATGGCCTCATTGACGACGCTGGCACTCAGCACGCCCGCGAGCGCGTCGATCGACCCTAGTTGGCACGCGGCCAGCATCGCGACCCTTCCGGCGGGTAGTTCAGGCGTCTACCAGGGCTACCTGCCCTTCCTCGCCTGTCCCTCGCCCGGCAACTGTGTCGCCGGTGGTTCCTACGCGGCGGGCACGACCCAGGCTGGCCTCTTGCTCAACGAGGTTGGCGGGGTATGGCGCGCACCAACGGTGGCAACGCCGCCGAGCGACGCCGCCGCCGGCTCCAGTGGCAGCGTGTCGCTCTACGGCGTGGGGTGTGGCGCCGTGGGCAACTGCAGCGCCGTTGGTACCTACTACGACAAATCGAATAACGTCCAGAGTTTCGTGAAGAGCGAAGTCGGAGGGCGTTGGCTCGCCGCCACCAAGATTGTCCTACCCGCGAACGCCCTTCAGACTCACCAGTCATCTCAGGTCCACTCGATTGCGTGCAAGGCCGCCGGTATGTGCAGCGCGGTCGGAACCTACGAGGCCAATGCCGCGCCCACCGCGAACATCGAAGGCTTCGTCGTCGATGAAGTCAATGGTCATTGGCTCAGCGCTCGTGAAGTGGCGCTGCCCGCGGGAACCCGAGGTAACCCCAACGTGACGCTCAATCAAGTCGCGTGCTCGTCATCGGGAAACTGCAGTGCGGTCGGCTCGTTCATCGACGCCAACAACATCACCCACGCGATTGTCGTCAATCAAATCAATCGAACGTGGCGCCCGGCCATCAGTGTGGCACTTCCCGGTAACGCCAGCACGTACGCCGGCGCCTCGCTCAGCGAAGTCGCCTGCTCGACGAAAGGTTCGTGCGAGGCGGTTGGAACCTACAACACCAGCACCGGCGTGCAAGGCATGGCGGTGAGCGAGGGCCGCGGCGCCTGGCGTCGAGCGGTGCAACTGCAACTCCCCGCCAACGCGGCGGTCAACCCGCACGTCCTATTCTTCGGATTCCAGGGTATTGCCTGTCCCTCGCCCGGGAACTGCGCGAGCGGTGGACAGTACATAGATTCGATCGGTCACTACCAAGGCTTCCTCGTCAACGAGGTGGGCTCACGATGGCAGCCCGCCACCGCCCTCATCCTGCCCCCCGGGTCTCGTCAGGCCAGTAAGAACGGCGGCGTGGTGGCGGTGTCGTGTTCGTCAACGGGCAACTGCAGCGCCGGCGCGGCGTACGTCGACGCCGCCGGCCTGTACCAGGCGTTGACCATCAATGAAGTGAATCGGGTGTGGCGACCAGGTGTTCGCCTGACGCTGCCCGCGAACGCTTCAGGGGTTGGTATTTACGGCGGCATCTATTCGATTGTCTGTCAGACCAATGGCACGTGTGCGGGGATTGGCAGTTACCTCGACGCCTCCTCCAACTACCAGGGCTTCACGGTGAGCGCGTCCTAGGACGCCGCTTTCATGGTGCGTGGGCGTCGAACGCACAAGGTTTCATTTGTTTCGCACCGTTCGATAGCGCTTCTTTCACTTTGCGGTAACCCAGCGTCCTTACCGTGGGGGCGTGACTCGCACTTCACTCCGTGACACGGTTCTTGGCCCACGTCACCGCACGACCCGTATCGAAGCGACATCGTGACCATGGTCGATCCCGAGGGTCGTAGCGTCGTCATGGTCGTCGAGGACGAGGAGAGCTACCAGGACGCGCTCAACATCGGACTCACCGTCGAGGGCTTCGTCGTCGTCGCCGCCAGCACCATCAACCAGGCCCGAGCACTCATGACCACTTCGAAGCCCGACCTGGTCCTTCTTGACATCATGCTTCCCGACGGCTCAGGCATTGACTACTGCCGAGAGATCTATGACACCTCGCGTACGCCGGTGATAATGGTCTCCGCGCGGACCTCTGAGGTCGACGTCGTGCTGGGACTGGAGATCGGTGCCGCTGATTACGTGACCAAGCCGTATCGTCTGCGAGAGCTCGTGGCGCGCATGCGCGCGGTGCTGCGTCGCCCCCTCACTCTGAGCGACGATGAGATCGTCACGTTCGGCGACCTGCGCCTCGACGTCGTTCGACGTACGTTGACCCGTCGCAACCTCGAGGTCGAGCTGAGCCGCAAGGAGTTCGACCTGCTCGCCCTCTTCGCTTCTCGTCTCGGTCAAGTGGTGACACGGGAGGTCTGTCTTGACACCCTGTGGTGGGGACTCGAGCTCTCCGACACGCGAACACTGGACACCCACGTCAAACGCCTTCGCCAGAAGATCGAAGTCGACCCCGCCACCCCCTCGCACCTGATCACGATCCGAGGAGTGGGCTTTCGCCTCGACGCATAGTCTGTCGCTATGCGCCCCGGCGACATCGCCCCCGACTTTTCACTCCCCGATCAAGACGGGCTCACCCGCACGTTGTCGACCATGCTCGCCTCAGGTCCGGTCGTGCTCTTCTTCTATCCCGCAGCGTTGAGCAAAGGATGCACGAAAGAATCGTGTCACTTCAGGGATCTCGGTGCGCAGTTCGCGGCTGTGGGGGCCCAACGGATTGGTATTTCGATGGACAGCGTCGAACGCCAAGCCACGTTCAGCGAACGTAATGCCCTCGACTACCCGCTACTCTCAGATCGAGAGGGTGAGGTCGCACGACTCTTCGGTGTCAAGCGTCCCGTCGATCTCTTGAAGGTCAAGCGCGCGACGTTCGTGATTGGTCAAGACCAGCGCATTGTCGAAGTGATAACGAGTGAAGTCAACATGAACGTCCACGCCGAGCGAGCGCTGGCCGCGCTGGCAGACTAGCCCGCCAACAACGACGTGGCGGGATCCGCGAGGAACCGGCCAATGTGCGCCAACACCGCCGACGCCAGAGCGCCATCGATCTGGCGGTGATCGAAGGACATGGAGATCTCTACGACTCGTCGAACGACGACCTGGTCGTCGACGACCCAGGGTGCCTTGACGATCTGGCCGACCGCGATTATCGCTCCGGTGCCCGGGGGCAGGATTGCGACCGCCCCGTCGACACCGAAGGGGCCGACGTTCGTGATGGTCAGTGTCGTGCCGAGCATCTCGGCGGGAGACGTCGTACCAGTGCGGGCCTTCTCAACCAATACGCTGAGCGCGCTCGCCATGGCGACGAGGTCCAGCTGGTCTGCACCCTTGATGTTGGGCACGATCAGACCACGTGACGTGTCGGCGGCGATGCCCAGATTCACACTGCGTCGAACGATGACTTCGTTTGTCGTGGCGTCGAAACTGGAATTGATCCCTGGGAAGTGGCGCGCTGCATCACATACCGCGAGAGCCACGATCGTGAGGGGTGAGAGTCGCACGTTCGCCATATTGGGGTGCTGTTTTAGCGCGACCAACAGTTCCATGGTCTTGGTGGCGTCCACTCGCAACCAGGCCGCGGCGTGAGGGGCACTGAACGCACTTTGAACCATGGCGTCAGCCATGGAACGAAGGACACCCTTCACCGCGATGCGCTCTTCTTTTGGACCCGTAGCCCACGGCTCGAGTTCGCGACCGACGAAGCGAGTCGAGGTCATCGGACCGGTGGGCGCGACAGTCACCCGTGCAGCGGTGTGTGACGATTGCGCGCTCTGCACTCGACCCATGGCCCGATCCACGTCGTCTCGGGTGATGAGGCCGTCACGACCAGAGCCCGTCACTGTTGAAAGTTCAACACCGTGCTGTTTCGCGTAGAGCCGCACCGGCGGCGTGCTGCGCGGTGAGAGCTCCGACACTGTCGCAGCAACGCTCATGGGTACTGGTGCGGGAGACGGCGCGCCCGAAGCGTCGGACGTGCCACGACGGCGCGTCCGGGTCACCGGCGCGTCCTCATTCGCAACGCCGTAACCCACGAGGACCGCTTCGCGGCGCTCCTCGCCCGGCGCCTCGCCCGGCGCCTCGCCCGGCGTGGCTGGAGACACGACGCGTGCACCACCATCACCCGTTGTGTCAAAGGTGATCAACGGCGTCTGTACCGCCATCACGTCACCGACCTCACCGTGCAGTTGCACCACGGTGCCGGCGTAGGGGCTCGGCAACTCAACGACTGCCTTAGCCGTCTCGATGTCAACGAGCGGCTGGTTCAAGGCGACGACGTCACCGACTTTGACCTTCCACTCGACAATTTCTGCCTCAACGAGGCCTTCGCCGACGTCGGGCACCAGGAAGATTTCTTCGCTCAACTCTCATATCCCATCACTCGGTCGACGGCATCGAGAATGCGTTCGACCGATGGCCGGTAGGCGTCCTCGATTCGCGACGGCGGATAGGGCACGTGATAGCCGCTCACGCGAATCCCGGGTGCCCGCATTGAATAGAAGCAGCGCTCGGTGAGCGTCGCCACAAGCTCTGAACCCAGCGACGCGGTGTTCGGTGCCTCTTGGACCACAACGAGTCGACCGGTCTTCTCAAGCGACGAGATCATCGGACCCAGATCGAGCGGCGCCAACGAGCGCGCGTCGATCACCTCGAGAGAACGTCCCTCGGTCTGGGCGGTGTCGGCGGCGCGAAGAATCGTCTTCACACTCGATCCGTAGCCAATGACCGTCACGTCCTCACCCGTGCGTCGCACCACCGAGTCGAATAGACCGTGCGGGGGCGTGTCGAGGTCCACCTCACCCTTTTCCCAGTAACGACTCTTCGGCTCACAGAAGATGATTGGGTCATCGTGCTCAACGGCCTGTTGGATCATCCAGTACGCGTCGTTCGGCGTCGAACACGACACCACGCGAAGGCCCGCAGTCTGGGCGAAATACGCTTCGGGGCTCTCCGAGTGGTGCTCGATGGCGCCGATACCGCCTTGGAAGGGCAAGCGGATGACCAGGCCCATTGTGTACACGCCGTCCGAACGCTTATGGAGCTTGGCAACCTGGGAAACGATCTGGTCGAACGCGGGGTAGACAAACCCGTCGAATTGGATTTCGCAGACCGTGCGATATCCACGGATGGCGAGCCCCACCGCGGTGCCCACGATGGCCGACTCCGCGAGCGGCGCGTCGATGACACGATCCTCGCCGAAATCCTTCTGAAGACCATCGGTGATACGGAACACGCCGCCGAGTTTTCCGATGTCCTCACCCATCAAGAGAACCTTCTTGTCCTTCTCAAGCGCGCGTCGCAACCCTTCGTTGAGGGCCTTGGCCATCGTCATCGAGGTCGTCGCCATCAGTGCCCACTCCCGCTCACGCCGAGTTCGATCATCTCACGTCGTCCTTCTTCAATGAGAGGGTGCACGTCGGCGTAGACGTTCTCGAACATGCTGATCGGATCGGGCGGGCCCATCGCCAGAACGTCTTCACGCAGTTTGAGCGCCATGAGGTCTGCCTCGGCGTTGACTTCGTCGAAGGTGGAACCCTTGACGCGATACTCTCGGGCCAGCAGCGCCTTGACCCGTTCGATCGGATCGCGATGCTTCCAGACTTCGACCTCCGCATCGACGCGGTAACGCGTGGGATCGTCGGACGTCGTGTGCGCACCCATCCGATACGTGTAGGCCTCGATCAGCGTGGGACCGTTGCCCGTACGGGCATTGTCGAGTGCGCGCTTGGTGACCTCGTACACGGCGAGCACATCATTGCCGTCGACTCGAATTCCTGGGAAACCGAAACCCGGTGCGCGACGATACAGCGGCACCTTGGACTGCAAGGTGGACGGCGTCGAGATGCCCCACTGGTTGTTCTGACAAAAAAAGACGACCGGTGCGTTGAACGACGCCGCCCAGACGAATGATTCGAGCACGTCTCCCTGACTTGACGCTCCATCACCGAAGAAGGTCATCACCGCCTCTTCGGCCCCATCGCGTTGGACGCCCATGGCGTAACCGACCGCGTGAAGTGCCTGATTACCCAGAACAACCGTGGGGACCGAGTGACGGTACTTCTGGGGGTCCCATCCGCCGGTCGTCACCGCACGAAAGATCCGCAGCATGTCCTCGGGCGGCACACCTCGACACCACGCGACGCCGTGTTCGCGATACGAGGGAAACGTGAAGTCCATTGGCTCGAGCGCCCGCCCCGCACCGATCTGTGCGCCCTCTTGGCCCTGGACCGGAGCCCACAGAGCCAACTGTCCCTGACGCTGGAGTGACGTCGACTCGTTGCACAGTCGCCGCACGATCACCATGTCCCTGTAGAGACCAAGGATCTGATCACCACCGAGTGTGCTCTCGTACTGGGGGTGCGAAATACGTTCGCCTTCGGGTGTCAGCAACTGGACGAGCTTTTCGTCAATCATCGACTCTCCTTCGACCACTACCGTTTAAAACCATAGTCCCGTACGATGAACAGGTGCCTAGGCTCGTCGTCGACGCGAAACCCCTGAAGGACAGCAGAAACTTCCGCTTGTTGTACTTCGGGCAACTCGTTTCTCTACTGGGCAGTAATCTCACTTTCGTCGCCGTCCCCTTTCAGGTCTACCAAGAGACCCACTCGAGTCTCTGGGTAGGTGTCGCCAGTTTTGTGCAGCTGCCCTTTCTGATCGTCGGTTCACTCTGGGGTGGCGCCGCCGGGGATCGGATCGACAAGCGCACGATCCTGGTCGTGGGTTCGCTCGTCGCGGCGCTCGCAAGTGCGGGTCTGTCACTCAACGCCCAACTCCATCACAACGTGCTAGTCGCGCTACTCGTGTTGGCCGCGATCTCGGCCGGCGTCGCGGGTTTCTCGGCACCAATCCGCATGGCGGCGATTCCCAAGTTGGTCGCGCCCCAACAGCTCATTGCCGCCTACTCTCTCAACCAAATCCTCGTCAACGTCGGTACCGTGCTCGGTGCCGCCCTGGGCGGCGTGCTACTCGGCGCGGTCGGGCTCACGTCGTGCTATCTCATCGACGCGGTCACGTTTGTCGTACTGGCCTTCTTCACTGGCCTTATGTCGCCAATGAAGCCCAGCGGTGATCACGTCGGGGTGGCGATGCTTCGTGCCATCGGCGACGGCTTTCGTTACGTTCGCTCCAACCTGGTCGCCCAAGCTGTGTACGTAGCCGATCTCAACGCGATGGTCTTCGGACTGCCGCGCGCGCTCTATCCGGCTATGGCGCTGACCGTCTATCACGGCGGCCCTCGCACTCTGGGACTACTCTTCGCGGCCTCGGGCGTGGGTGCCCTGGTCATGGCGATATTCACCGGTTGGATTGATCGGGTGCGTCGCCAGGGTCGCCTGATCGCCCTTGTGATCATGGCCTGGGGCGCGGCGATGGCATTGTTCGGGGTGGTTCACATCTTGTGGTTCGGCCTCGTGTGTCTCGCCTTCGCGGGTGCCACTGACGTCATCTCGACGATCCTGCGCAACACCGTGCTGCAAAACGCCATCACCGATGAATTTCGAGGACGTATCTCGTCGGTCCAGTTGGCGGTGGTTACCGGTGGCCCGCGTCTGGGTGATCTCGAGTCCGGCGTCGTCGCTAACTTCACATCGATCGAGTTCTCGATCGTCTCGGGGGGCATCGCGTGCATCGTTGGCGTGCTCGCGCTGTTGAAATGGCGACCCGGTTTCTGGCGTGGCTCCGTTGATTAGGACGAGCTCACTGGGATCGAACGCCGCTTCGCATTCGTGACATTGGCCAATTGACCACACGCCGCATCGATGGAGCGTCCTCGCGTGTTGCGCACGGTCACGTTGACTCCATGCCCCGCCAGACCATCACGAAATTGTCGGACCCGCTCGGGTGACGATCCACGTACGAGGAAACCCGGCGTTGGATTGAGCGGGATCAGGTTCACGTGCGCGCGAAGTCCGTACGCGTAGCGGGCCAATTCCTCAATTGCTTGGTCGGTGTCGTTGACCCCGTCGATCAGCGCCCACTCAAAGCTCAATCGTCGCGACGTCGTGGCCAACCAGAACTCACAGGCCTCGCGCAAACGGGCCAGTGGGTAGCGACGATTGAGTGGGACCAATTGATCGCGCGTTTCGTCATTGGCCGCGTGCAAGCTCACCGCGAGCGTGAGGGGCATGCCCTCACGCGCCAGGCGCTCGATAGCGGGGGCGACCCCGACCGTGGAGACCGTCAGATGTCGCGCGGAGAGTCCTCGGTACTCATGCAGTCGCCGTACCGCGCTCGCGGTCACGTTGTAATTCGCCAGTGGCTCGCCCATGCCCATGAACACGACGTTGGAGAGCCGTCTCGGCGCGGCGGCGCGTGCGGCGTACATCACCTGTTCGAGCACCTCGCCCGTGCTGAGGTGTCGGGTGAAGCCGGCTTGACCGGTCGCACAGAACGTGCACCCCATCGCACAACCCGCTTGGGATGACACGCACACCGTCACCCGATCGTCGTAATTCATCAAGACGGTCTCGATGGTTGAGCCGTCGTGAAGACGAAAGACCCACTTGCGCGTGGAGCCGTGATCGCTTTGGACGTCGTTGACGACTTCGAGACCTGAGCTGAAGCGTGCGCCCAGTTGCGCCCGCAGGCTCTTTGGAACAGTGGTGATCTCACTGATGTCTTGATTTTCAACCCAGAGTCCGTGCCAAACCTGGTCAACGCGATATCTCGGCTCATCGCCGAGGAGTTCGGAGAGCTCGTCCTTCGTGTGTTCGTATGCGGAAGCCATACCTTCACGCTAGGGGACTACCGCCGCTCCAGATTCGCAGCGACACGAGTGCCCAAGACTCCAACCGGTCGCATTCTTAGCCAACCCTTCGACCACTCTCGATTGGCTCTTCAGTGACCGGGTCACACTGGCAGTTCCCGATAGTGAAAGAGGTCCCCTTGTTCGCAACGTTCTTCTCCGTCAGCGCATTCATATCGGCCGTCGCCGTGGGTGTCGCGCTCCCGCTCCTGGCCCTTCAACTCGAAGTACGCTTCCGGCGCAACCGACGAAAGACCCTGAGCGACACGGCGGCGTCACTCACGAAGGACCCTACGTAGACGTCACGACGCGCTGGCTCGGTCAGACTGGTTTTGTCTGCTTGACTCAAGTACGGTCGAGCAGACCCTTGCTGGCCCTTAGACAGGAGTATCCATGGAACTCAATAACACATCAGCCGTCGTCACCGGCGGCGCCTCCGGCCTTGGTGAGGCCACTGCACGCGCTCTGGCGGCGCGAGGCGTCAAGGTGGTGGTGGCTGACCTCAACGACGAACGAGGACAGCACGTCGCCAAAGAGATCGGCGGCACCTACACGCACTGTGACGTCACCAACACCGAGCACGTGATCGCCGCCATCGAGGCGGCCAAGGCAATGGCGCCACTGTGGAGCGCGGTGAACTGCGCGGGCATCGGATGGGCAACGCGCACCATTGGCAAGGATGGCGAGTACTCCTCAGCGCACGACCTTGACCTCTACCGTAAGGTGATCGAGATTAATCTGATCGGCACCTTTAACGTCTGTCGACTCGCGGCGACGGCCATGAGTCACAATACGCCTGACGTCGACGGCATGCGCGGCGCAATCGTGAATACCGCGTCGGTGGCCGCCGAAGATGGCCAGATCGGTCAAGTGGCGTACTCGTCGTCCAAGGGCGGCGTTGTCGGGCTCACCTTGCCCCTGGCTCGTGACATCGCCCCGATTGGCGTTCGAGCGAATTGCATCCTGCCTGGTCTCATCGACACCCCGATCTACGGTACGGGACCCCAATCCGACGAATTCAAGGCCCGTCTGGGCGCCGGCGTGCTCTTCCCCAAGCGACTCGGATACTCAGAAGAGTTCGCGTCGCTCGCACTCGAACTGCTTTCGAACAGCTACATGAACGCTGAATCGATTCGTATCGATGCGGGCATACGCATGCAGCCGAAATAGGCATCGCCGTCACGTTACGAGCGTGCGCCGTACCATCGCTGCGTACGCTCGTAACGACGCCACGTAACCTAGACAATCACCTCGAGCATCTCCACGAACGAACGATCGAACAGTTGTGCGAGCTCGTTCGCGGGTAGCGCCGGCGACACGACGTAACCTTGCGCAAATTCGCACCCGAGCGCACGCAAGCGCTGGAACTGGCCACGGGTCTCCACACCCTCGGCCAGAAGCGAGATGGACAATTTGTGACCGAGCGATACTATTGCTTCGAGCAAGGTGTCATTCTGACTGCTCGGCATGGCGGGACTTATGAACGACCGATCGACCTTGATGTAGGCGGGACGCAGCATCGTTAGATGCGAGAGCGACGAGTAGCCGGTACCGAAGTCGTCTAGCGCCAGGTCAACCCCCATGCTCGCCAGACGCGCGATGACCTTGACGGTCTCAGTGGTGTCGAGAAGAGCCGTGTACTCGGTGACTTCAACGACCAGGTGGCCAGGTTCGAAGACGTACTCCTCCAAGATCGACTGGATCAAGTCCAGGGTGTTCGCATCGTGGAACTGACGCGCGGAGAGATTCACCGCGACGAACAGCCGTCGCGAGGGCGTCGCTATGTGCGTCCACGTGCTGGCCGTCGCCATGGCTTCTCGCAACGCGAATCTCCCAAGGTCGAAGATCAGATCACTCTTCTCGGCCAAGGGGATGAAGACATCGGGTGAGACCCAACCGCGTTCGGGGTGAAGCCATCGCATCAATGCTTCGAAGCCAACGATTTCCATGGTGCGAAGATCCACAATCGGCTGGTAGTGCATCGACAGGCTCCCCCGAGCAAGGGCGTTTCGCAGATCCTGCACCAACGAGAAGTCGCTCACCGCGCGCTCACGCATGTCTGGGGTGAACACCACGTAACTCCCCGCACGTTGCTTCTTTGCCATGTACATCGCAGCGTCCGCGTCGCGGATGTAATCAACATCGTGATTACTCTCTTGGTCACAGATCACGATGCCGATGCTGGCGTGTTGTTCGAGGAGAAGCTCACCAATGGCGAACGGCTCGATGAATTGACGAAGCATGCGAGCACCCAACTCCTCGATCTCCTCGCGCGTGTCGAGACCCTCGGCGAGATAGACGAATTCGTCGCCACCGAAGCGACACAGCGTGTCAGAGGCGCGCGTCACGGCGGCGAGTCGTCGCGTGATTGCGATGAGCAGTTGATCACCCACCAAGTGACCCTGGGTGTCGTTCACGTCTTTGAAGTCGTCGAGGTCGAGCATGAGCACTGCGGCCGTTCCGCCCTGACGGACAACGCGTGCCCGGGCGAGAGCTAATCGATCCTCGAGGAGCGACCGGTTCGCGAGGCCGGTGAGCGGATCGTGCAGCGCTTGATGCCAGAGATTGGCTTCGAGGTCGTCTCTTTGTTGGTACGAGTCCTTCAGTTCACGAAGACTCTTCTCCAACTGCGTTGACTGGGCGCTGATACGACTGATCAACCACCCGAGACGAAATCCCGAGACAAGAAAGATGGCGATGAAGATCGACGACAGCACGACTACGTTGACCGGTGCACCGACGATCTCCGCGATGATCAGCGTCACCGGGGGTGTCAATCCCGCCACGACCACGAGCGGCGCCTGATTTCGAAAATAGGCACTCTTCGCGTTGTCACCGGCATCGGTCGGTGGACCGTCGATCATCGAGGGGTGAAGCGCGGCGACGCCTATCAACACGTATTCGGCGAGGAACAGGGCGTCGACGCCGTTGCCCGGGGTGTAGCGTCCATGCAAGACCAGCAGGTCGTAGATGAAATCCGACGCAAACATGGTGATCATCGCTGTCATGAGGAGTCGCAGGTGGACACTTCGGCGACGCGAGAGAAGGAGCGTTCGCGCCACGATGTAGATGAGCACGACATCCATGACGGGATAGGCCAAGTTGACCAATTTGTCCAGATTCGAGGTCAGCGAATCGTGAAGGTACGGCGACATCAGTAGTTGCCACAAAAGCGCGAACGCGCCGAGGGCGACGATGCCGGAGTCGGCGCGTTCTTCGCGCCGCGACGCGCCGGTCTCCTGGCGAGTTATACGAGCCACCCCTCTGAAGAGCAACGGGTATCCCGCGAGATAGAACACATCAGCGTAGGAGACCGAATTCACGCCTTGGTGCAAGGTAGAAATTTGAAAATCACTCAGAGCGTCGGCAAGTGCGAAGCAGCCACTCGACATCGCTACGAAGTACCACCCCAGCCTCGCGCTGGGCTTGTTGATGCGAATTCCAAGCAGTATCGCCAGCATCGACCCCACGCCCAGGGACGAGTAGACGACATTCTGAAAGGTCTCGTTCGAGACGACGAAATAGAGGACAATCAAAATGAATCCAGCGCCGAGTGCCCAGAGCCAGAGCGAGGACTGCTCTGCTCGGATTTCGCTCCGCTCGTACATGTTCCGCCTAGCGTTTGTGTATCGAGGCAACTCTAGATGATGTCAGTAATCGCCCTATATCTGGCCGACCGTCGCCATTTGGGCGCGAACGATTAGATCTCTCTGGCTTCGGCGACGTTGTCAAAGCGTGCGAACTCGCCTCGCCAGGTCAAGTGCGCCGTGCGCGTAGGACCGTTTCGGTTCTTGCCGACGATCACCTCCGCCTCGGACTTCTTATCGTTGGCCACTTCGCCATACTGTTCGGGACGAAACAGGAAAAGCACCACGTCTGCGTCCTGTTCCAGCGAACCCGATTCGCGTAAATCGCTCATCATCGGTCGCTTGTCCGCGCGCTCTTCGAGCTTTCGCGAGAGCTGCGAGAGGGCGATCACCGGACAGCCCAGTTCGCGGGCCAGGATCTTGAGCGAGCGACTCATCTCAGACACCTCTACCTGGCGATTCTCGGCCCGTCCGCGCGAGCTCATCAATTGCAGGTAGTCAATGATCACGACGCCGAGATCGCCGTTCTGCTGTTTGATGCGGCGTGCTCGCGCGCGAACATCCATCACCGTAAGACTGGGGTTGTCATCGATGAAGACCTTGGCGGATTGCAGGTAACCAAACGCCTCGTGCGCTCTGTTCCAGTCGGCATCACTGAGGTCTCCGGTTCGAAGTCGTGACGAATCGATGCGCGCGGTTGACGCAAGGATGCGCTCGGCGAGTTCCTGGCGACTCATCTCAAGCGAGAAGAACAGTGCCGGGCGCTGTACAACGGCACCGACGTGCACCAGGATCCCCAACGCGAACGCGGTCTTACCCATAGCGGGCCGCGCACCAACAATCGTGAGACTGTTCGGTTGGAGCCCTTGCAGGACGAGGTCGAGTGACTTGTACCCCGTTTCGAGGCCGTTGAACTGGCCACGGGTCTCACCGCGCTGCTCGAGGATGTCCGCTTCATTCAACAAGAGTCGCTGCAGGGGCGACACGGTGTCGATCTTGCGACTGTCGCCGATCTCGTTGATCTTGCGCTCGGCCTCATCGATGAGTCCAACCACGTCATCGGTGGCCACGTACGCGTCGTCAACGATCTCTCCCGCCACCGCGATCAGGCGACGCTGTTGTGCCTTCTCGCGCACAATCTCGGCGTAGTGCTGCGCGCTCGACGCCGAAGGCGTGTTCATCTGTAACGATGACAACACTCCGAGCTCGACCGCAACCGCACCTCGCTCCTGCAGCTTGGCTTGCACGGTCACGTAGTCAACCGGTTCACCCGCGTTTGCCAACGCCACGATGGCGCTGAAGATCTGACCATGGAGCGGTCTATAGAAGTCTTCTGCCTGCACGGTCTCGTAGGCAACGCTCACTGCCTCTTGGGAAAGCAGCATGGCGCCGATGAGCGATTCCTCCACTTCAATGGCACTGGGTGGAATTCGTCCTCCACCCGACGATGGTCGACTTCGTTCAATTTCAATCTGCGTCATAAGAACCTCAACGGTTGCCGATATCTGCTGTGCGTCGCTAGAACAACAACATGGGGAAAATCCTGTGCCTAACTTCGTACAAACCTTGCACAGGGCTGTGACATGGAAACTGCCGGAGCACAAGGCTCCGGCAGTACCACTACAGCGTTGATAGTTCTTACTTGGCTACGACATCCACGTTGACCGTGGCAACGACCCCGTCGAATAGGTTCACGCTGAGCGTGGCTGCGCCGACTTCTTTCAAGTGCTCAGCCATGACAATCATGTGGCGATCCAACGAGATGTTGGTCGCGGTACGAATCGCATTCACGATGTCAGCCTCGGTGACCGAGCCGAACAGTCGCCCGTTGGCCCCCGCACGTGCCGCCACCGTGATTGTTGCCTGCTCGATGATTGCGCGCTGGGTCTCAGCGGCGCCTCGACTCTGTGCGTCACGAATATCTCGAGCCTTGCGCATCGACGCGGCTTGGATCTCCATGGTCTCATTCGCCTTCAGGGCAGCGCCCGTGGGCAGCAGGAAGTTTCGGGCGTACCCTGACTTCACATCGACAATGTCGCCACGGCGCCCCACTCCAACGACGTCGCTTCGTAGTAGGACTTTCATTCGCTAACCTCCTCGGCGAGCTCGGTCTCAAACACTTCTGCAGCCTCACCAGCGTCTTCGAGCAAGACATTGGACTCGACATCGGCCTCGGCGTTGTCACGCTCAGGTCGCGGGCCGCGCGGGCCGCGGTCGTCACGATTACCACGTCCACCACGACGCTCGGTAACGGTGCGCTGCGTGTAGGGCAGCAGCGCCAGTTCACGCGCCGTCTTGATGGCGTCGGTGACGTCACGTTGGTGTTGCTGGCAGTTCCCCGACACCTTGCGACCGCGAATCTTGCCGCGATCGGAGATGTACTTACGAAGCTGCGCGAGGTCCTTGTAGTCAACGGTGCCTACACCGTGCTGGCAGAAGGAACAGGGCTTCTTCTTCGCTCCGCGACGGGTGTCGATCTTGGGCGCGCGCTTTGGTGGCTTGGGATTGTTAATACGTGGCATTAGAAAGGCTCCTCATCAAATGCGTAGGTGCTTGGCTCATTCGAGCGCGGTGCAGCGGCTGGTCGGTCATTGGATTGAAAATTGCCACCTTCGGCGCGTGGCGTCTTGGTGACAACGGCGGTGGCGTAACGAAGTGAGGGGGCGATCTCGTCGGCATTGATCTCAACGATCGAGCGCTTGTCGCCGTTCTCGGTCTCCCAACTTCGCTGCTCCAGACGGCCGGTCACGATGACTCGAGCGCCCTTCTGCACGGAGTTGGCGACGTTCTCGGCCATGGCACCGTAGCCAACGACCTCGAAATATGAGACGCGCTCTTCCCACTCTTGGGTCTGGCGGTTCTGCCAGCGTCGGTTGACCGCGATCGAAAGTCGCAGTGCCGCTTGCCCACTGTTCAAGAACTTGAGTTCGGGGTCACGAGTGACGTTTCCGACGACGGTAATGGTGTTGTCAGCCATTTCTTCTCCTTAGATTCGCTAAGCGTCCGAACTTACGCTTGAGCCGTAACACGGCTGGCGCTCGCTCGCTCGTTGCGTCGAAGAATCTTGAAGCGAAGGACTTCGTCTGAAAGGGTCAGAATTCGATCGAGCTCAACCACCGTCGTCGATTCGCCACTGAATTCCACCAGAACGTAGTAACCCTCTTTGCGCTTGTTGATCTCGTACGCCAAGGGACGCTTCCCCCAACGGTCGATGGCGCCCGGGTTTCCTTCGTTTGTCCGGATGGTCTCCAATGCTCGGTCGAGAGCAATCTGGATGGCTTGTGCGTCGACTGCAGTGTCGAACACAATCATGGTTTCATAGGGCCTCATGGCCGTTTCCTTTCCCTCTGGTCCGGCCAGGCCGGGCTCTGCGGAAAACAGAGCAGGGTTCATTTGCTGCTTCCCACGCTTGTGGGAAAGACAACTCTAGTGCACGACGCCGATTTCGGCTAGTCGAAGAGTCCCTCAGGGCTGTCATACGCCTCACCGGGTCCGGGGAACGCCCCTTCACGCACGTCGTGTGCGTACTCACTGATAGCGGTTGTGATCAGGGAACCTAGGTCAGCATACTGGCGAACGAACTTGGCGGGCTTTCGCTTTGACATCCCCAGCAGGTCGTGAAACACGAGTACTTGACCGTCAGTATCTGGACCCGCACCGATGCCAATGGTCGGTATCTCGAGCGCCT
The DNA here is from genome assembly GCA_019352095.1 of Acidobacteriota bacterium. Lineage (GTDB taxonomy): Bacteria > Actinomycetota > Acidimicrobiia > Acidimicrobiales > RAAP-2 > RAAP-2. The sequence continues at coordinate 50,114 of JABBNY010000001.1, read as the reverse complement.
CAGTCACCTTCGTGCCAACAACGCTGGGCACACCTTCGATCACGACGGCGTACACGCCCTCGTCCTGGAGGAGGGTTGCGTCCTTGATCAGCCACTCCGCGGCCGCGCGTGTCTTGGCCTGGACCTTGAAGCCACCAAAGCTCAGCACGCTCTGGGGGGTGAGCCCGAGATGGCCCACCACGGGAATCTCCGCATCCAAGATTGCGCGTACGACCTCTCGACGAACTCGGCCACCCTCGAGCTTTACGCTGTGCGCACCCGCCCTCACGAGCGCTGCGGCGTTACGCACGCTGTCGGCGAGTTCGACGTGATAACTCAACCACGGCATATCGGCCACGATGTGGGCCTGGGGCGTCGCGGCGGCGACCGCTCGAACGTGATGACACATGTCATCGACGCTCACGTGCAGTGTGTCGGGCTGTCCCATCACCACGTTCGCCAACGAGTCGCCCACCAGAATCATGTCAACGCCCGCCGCGTCGGCGTAACGGGCCCCGGGCTCGTCGTACGCGGTGACCATCACCAACGGAGCCCCACCGTTTCGCCGTTTGCGACTGCGAATCTGTGGTGCACTCAGCGTCATTCGCCAACCTTTCGCTGCTGGCGGACCGGAGCGCGCCGGGCCCGACGACCTCCGGCGGACCACTTGCGAACGAGGTGGTGGAAGGCACACGCCACGCACACTTCAACCGCGTAGCACTGCACGGGCTCTTCTCGACGCTCCAGTTTCAAGAGCTCTTGACGTGAAGTCGGACACGTCCCTCCCGCGGGCAGACGCGCGCCAAAGACGTACGTGACCTCGACGAGTTCCGCATCAGTGCATACCGGACAGGTCTCACCGGTCGAGCGGCCGATATTCTTCGCCGCGCGCATGAGTTCTGGATGCGCATCGCACACATCAGAGTGACGTAGGGTCCCCGCCGCCAACTTTGCGAGCAGGGCGTGACGTACGAGACCGAACTCGACCACGGCTCCGTCAGCGGTGCTGGTGCGAAACGTCTTATCCATTAGGGGTGAGACTACCCGCCGCATCCAAATTTGGAAGGACCACGTTTCCGTCACGTTCGATATATCGAAGTGATATGATTAATCGCGTGTTGGACATCGCCATACTTGGCCTCCTGATGGACCGTGATCATCACGGCTACGAGGTTCGCTCGCAATTGCGGGACCGTTTAGGCGTTTGGGCCAATGTTTCCTTTGGTTCTATCTACCCGGCCCTCGCGCGCTTAGAGCGCTACGGCTTCGTGGAAGCCGTCACCACCAGTGAGCCGCGGGCGAGCTCGCTCTCGACGGGTTCGCTTTCGGGCGAACGCGCGTCGCTACGGTCGCTTCGCGCCACGCCCGGCATCGGTCGGCGCGGTCGCAAGGTCTATCGCATCACCGAACAGGGTCGTCTCGAATTCGTTCGTCTGCTTGCGGACCCCGCCACCCTCGATGACAGTAAGAACTTTTCCCTGCGTATGGCGCTCGCCAAGTACCTCACACCCAACCTTCGAGTCGGTTTGCTCGAACGACGCAGGGCCGATCTCGTTGGACGACTCGCCGAAGTGCGTGCGGGTGCCGATAACGAACAACTCGATACCTACGCGCGCAGCGTGATGGATCATGCCGCCAAGGGCGTCGAGTTGGACCTCGCGTGGATTGACAGTTTGTTGACCACCGAACGTAGTAACCAGCAAACCTTCGCGCGAGAGGCGAAGTAGGAAAGGAGAGCCATGGAGAAGATTCGTGTGGCCATCGCCGGCGTCGGAAACTGCGCCAGTTCACTCATTCAAGGCGTCACGTATTATCGCGACGCCAAGCCGGGCGACGACGTCCCCGGTCTGATGCACGTTGTCCTCGGTGGATACCACGTGAGCGATCTCGAGTTCGTCGCCGCCTTCGACGTCGACGCCTCCAAGGTCGGGAACGATCTGGGTAAGGCCATCGACGGGGGCCAGAACAACACGATCAAGTTTGCCGACGTGCCGTCACTGGGCGTCACCGTTCTTCGCGGTCCGACCATGGACGGACTCAACAAGTACTACCGTGCCTCAATTGAGGAATCCCCGGCGGAACCCGTCGACGTCGTCCAGGCCCTTCGTGATGCGAGAGCCGAAGTACTGGTCTCCTATCTGCCCGTTGGCTCAGAAGACGCGCAGCGCTTCTACGCCCAAGCGGCCATCGACGCCGGCGTGGCGTTCGTGAACGCCATTCCCGTCTTCATCGCATCGGACCCCGAATGGGCTCGCAAATTCAGCGACGCCAAGGTGCCGATCATCGGTGACGACATCAAGAGTCAGGTCGGCGCAACCATCGTTCACCGAGTCCTGGCCCGCTTGTTCGAAGACCGTGGTCTCACACTTGACCACACCTACCAACTCAACGTTGGTGGGAACATGGACTTCAAGAACATGCTCGATCGAGAGCGTCTCGAGTCCAAGAAGATCTCAAAGACCCAGGCTGTGACCTCACAATTGGAGATCAGCAACATGGGTGCCGATGACGTGCACATCGGACCAAGCGACCACGTGCCGTGGTTGCACGACCGCAAGTGGGCCTACATCCGCATGGAGGGCCGTAACTTTGGCGACGTCCCGCTCAACGTCGAGCTCAAGCTCGAAGTGTGGGACTCCCCGAACTCTGCCGGGGTCATCATCGACGCCGTGCGATGTGCGAAGGTAGCGCTCGACCGCGGTATCGGTGGCCCAATCATTGGACCCTCGGCGTACTTCATGAAGTCGCCTCCGATCCAGTTCCACGACGACATCGCGCACAACATGGTCGATGAGTTCGCGAACCAGGGCGCGGACAACCTCGTCTGGCCTTAATCGGTCGTACGCTCAAAAACCCCCCGCCGAGAGGCGGGGGGTTTTCACGTTGTACGGTCATGCCACCATTCACGAAGACGCACGGCGGCTTCAGTGGGCGTGATTTCACCCTCATCGAGTCGAATCTCCATCAGGAAGTCGAGGGCCTCACCCACGACGCGACTCGGACTGATGCCGAGTATCTCCATCACCGCCACGCCATCGAGCGCTGGTCGCAACCGGTTTAAGTCCTCCTGCTCACGAAGCTCGGCAATACGTACTTCAAGTTCGTCCATGCGTTGTGCCAACACGGCGGCTTTACGCACATTGCGCGTCGTCGAATCACACCGGGTTAGTTCGTTCAGTTCATCGAGCAGGGGGCCCGCATCTCGAACGTAGCGTCGTACCGCCTTGTCACTCCAGCCCATCTTGTAGGTATGAAAGCGCAAGTGAAGTTCCACCAAGGTGGACACCTGATCGATCATGTCTTGTGAGTACTTGAGCGCGGTCATACGTTTTCTCGTCATCTTGGCGCCCACAATTTCGTGAAATCGAAACGTCACGCCCTCCTCGCTGATCGAGCGCGTCTGGGGCTTGCCGATGTCGTGAAAGAGCGCGGCGAGTCGAAGAACGAGATGCGGCGACGTCTTGTCGACGACCGCCCAGGTGTGCTTGAGGACATCCTTGTGGTGATGGATCGGGTCCTGTTCCAACTGAAGCTTCGGGAGTTCTGGAAAAAAGTGGTCAGCCAGACCGGTTCGCACGATGAAGTCGAGCCCCACTGAAGGCTGGAGCGTCATCATGAGTAGGTCGAGTTCGCCTCGGATACGCTCGGGTGAAACCTTGGTGAGCGAACCCGCAACCTTCTTCGTCGCCGTCTCGATCGCGGGATCGATGGTCAAGTTGAAGCGAGCGGCGAAGCGAGCGGCCCGCAACATTCTCAGTGGATCGTCGCTGAACAGGACCTCGGGATCAATGGGCGTGCGCAGCACCCCTTCGTGCAGATCGCGAAAGCCGTTGTGGAAGTCAAAAAGAGTCTGGACGTCGGGCGTGTGCTCGTTCAGGGCCACCACGTCGAGCGCCAAGGCATTGATGGTGAAGTCGCGTCGACTCAGGTCCGCTTCGAGCGAATCACCCCACTCGACGGCGGGTTTGCGCGAATGGTCGACGTACGCCTCAGAGCGAAAGGTGGTGATCTCCACTTTGACGCCGTTCTCTCGCAGGATCCCTCCGATCGTGCCAAAGGCCCGACCCTGCTCCCAGAGCGTGGGGCACAATGGCGCCATCAAACGCGCAATGTCGTCGGGGCGGGCATTGGTCGTGAAGTCGATTTCGTAGTCATCGCCCCGCTCCTGGCCCAGTACGGCGTCACGAATCGACCCCCCCACGGCGTAGAGCGAAAAACCTTGAGCGGCGAACGCGCGCGCGAGGGGGTTCGCCAGACGGGCTACCTGGTCGAGTCGTTCGTGGACCTGTTCAAATGAAGTCATTGCGAACGAGGGTAGTGGGCGACAAGGTACGCGTGAAACCGAAGGTAGCCTGTAACAGCATGTTCCACCGATTTACGACCTGGTGGCGGGCGCTCAGCGTCGTACTCCTCAGCCTCGCAACGGTGACGTGGCCTACGGCCGCGCACGCTGGGACGACGGTCTCATTCAACCTGGCGCATCAAAGCTCGGTTGCCCAACTCTCCGCGAAGGGTTCGGCCCGGTTTGGGGTCACGCTGGACGTGGGAAAACGTCCAGGTGCGGCGGTCGTGCAGATCTCTCTCTACCCCCGCATCATCGAACGATCCCAACTCACCGCCATCTACGACGGCGCTGGTGTGACCGGGGCCAGTCTCGCAACGACCGGCAACTTCACCTTGAAGTGTGTTACCCACGGCACGGCAGAGTTCACGGTCAACGTCTTCACCACGAAAGCTCGCAGGGAGAGCACGCCGTGTCTGAGTCAACCGGCCCGGCTGCATCTGGTCTGTGCGAGCGGCCAGTGCGACGGCGTCTATCCACTGAGTTACTCCGTCACCAAAGTCGGTATCACGACAACGGAATGGTCGCTACTCACCATTGAAGCAACCAGCCCCGTACGCCCCCTGCAACTCGACGTGATCGAAGCCCTCGATCCTTCGTCACTGCGAGCGAGCGCAGCCTCCCAAGGCGTCCTTAATGCAATCGCGCACCTCAGTTCGTTCCCACTCACCCTGACCGCCGACTATCGAACCTTGGCCGCAGTCGAACAGTTGGACACGCCCTCGGGCGTGGCGTGGCGTGACGCACTCAACAAAGCACTCGCGAGTCCCCTCCACCGCGCGGCGGCTGCGCCCCCGTCGAACATCGACTTCGCGGGCCTCGTGCGCCACGGTTTCCCTTCCCAGGTCAGTCAGCAAATCTCACTCTGCACTCAATTACTGCAGAAGGTGACCGGGCACTACGCCGATGGCGCGGTTGTCCTGACCGGCAGTCCCACGGTGCGCGACATTCGAGCACTCACCACCGCGCACGTCAGCGAGATCGTGCTCCCCGACACCTCATTGAACCCCTCGCCCACCTCCACGCTCACCTGGGGCGCCCCCTTCAAGATTGCGGGTACGCCGAGCATCACGGCGCTCGCCACCGATACACCCCTTCAGCAACTCGCGATGAACACATCGATTGGACCCGGACGACGAGCGGTCCTGACCCTCGGTACGCTCGCCTTCTTGCATTTCGAAGCACCAAATGCGCCCGCGACTCGCACAGTCGTGATGGAGGTGCCGGTCGCCAAGACATCAAGTGCCTACCTCGACGCCTTGGCTGACGGACTGTCGCACGACCCGTTCGCCGTGGCCTCGAATCTTTCTCCATCGTTCGATTCTTCGCTCATCGCCACCAACGGTGCCCCCGCGACGAGGGTGAGCGCCGCGAGCGCGACCTGGAACTGGTCGTCGCGCAATATCAACACCCTCACCACACTGATCAACCAGGTCAATTCCTTCGGCCAGGCGGTCAAGACCGCACCCGTGATCGACAGCCTCGATGTCGAGGTCGCGAGCGCTCAGATCACGGGTGACACAACCCAGCGCCAGAACCTACTCAACGACGCCAGCACCGCACTCTTCGCACAGCTCAGCAACTTCTCAATCGACGAGAGTCCCATCACCCTGACCGGCCCCGGGACCGCGCTACCCATCACGGTGCTCAGTCACGCGAAGTACCCGGTGACCGCGGTCGTACATCTCATCACCGACCGCTTGAGCTTTCCCAAGGGGTCCAACGTGACCGTGACCTTGAACTCCGTCACAACGTCGATTCGAGTTCCGACGTCGAACCACTTGGGGAGTGATCTCACCCTGCAGGTGGTGGTGACATCACCCAACGGCCAACTGGTCCTCGCCCGCAGCGCGATCCAGGTGCGCATCGCCGGAAATTCGCTCGTGGGGTACCTGCTCACGCTCGCGTCACTGCTCGTACTCGCCTACTGGTGGATACGCACCTACCGACGCAAGACCAAGGGACACCACGCCCGATGACCATCGAAAGCACACACGGCTCTCGCGTCACCTCAATGGCCGCCGGCACGCTCGTCTCACGCCTGACGGGGCTGCTTCGCATAATGGTCCTGGCGTGGGTCCTCGGCCTCTCGCCCATCGCCGACGCGTACAACCTCGCCAACACCATGCCCAACATGTTGTTCGACTTGGTGTTAGGTGGCATCGCTGGCGCGACCTTCATCCCGGTGTTCGTCGAACGCCTCACGCTCGACGGCGAACGACGTGCGTGGAAATCCATCTCGAGTGTCATCACCGGTGCACTACTCACGTTGGTGGTCGCCTCGGTCGTGGTCTGGTGGACCGCGCCGTGGATCATCGAGGGCTTCACCTTGATGCACCACGGTGTCACCACGCAATCGGTCACGCTGCTCGCCCATCAGCGTGCGGTGGCCACCACGCTGCTGCGTTGGTTCGTGCCCCAGATCTTCTTCTATGGCGTCATAGCGATCGCCACCGCCCTGTTGAATATCCGCAATCGCTTCGGCGCGCCCGCCTGGGTGCCGGTGGTGAACAACTTCGTCTGTATCGGCGTCTTGATCTGGTTCCATCTGGTCGATCCGAGTCCAACGCTCGCCTCGCTGCAGGGATCGCGTGATCTGCTCTGGCTCGGTGCGGGCACCACGCTCGGCGTCGCAGTCCAGTTCGCGTGTCTCTTGCCGTCGCTTGCGCGAAGTGATCTCTGGCGTATTTCGCTTCGTCTCGATCTACGCGACCCGGCGGTGCGCGCGGTCGGCCGTCTCAGTACGTGGATTCTGCTCGTGGTCCTCACCAACCAGATCTCGCTGTACGTCGTGCTCGCCTACGCCTTTGGCATCGGTGGCAGCGGCCCGGTCAGCGCCTACACCTACGGTTGGTCATTCATGCAGATGCCCTACGCGGTGATCGTGGTCTCGGTGCTCGGGGCCATCACACCGCAACTGGCCGGTTTCGCCACCAACGAAGATTTTGGCGGTCTGGCTGACCGGCTGCGTTTTGGACTTCGACAGTCACTGGTCATCATCATCCCCTGCACGCTGGTCATGGTGATCCTCGCCCAGCCCATCGCGGGCATATTCCTCAAGCACGTCAGTGTCGTGCACCACCACTCCGCCGGCACGGTGATCGCCATACTCGCGGCGGGCCTTCCCGGTTTCACGGTCTTCCAGCTCAGCGTGCGCGGACTTCAAGCGCTCCAGCGCGCCCGCGAGATCTTCTTCCTCTACGTCTTTGAAAACGGGCTCACGATTGGTTTGTGCGTCCTGCTGGGTCGAAATTCGCTCGCGGGACTCACCGCCAGTGTGTCGATCGCCTACTCCGCCGCCGCCATCTTGTCGGTATTCTCACTGGCGCGCCACCACGTGAACATAATCTCGTCCCTTTGGTCGCTGCACGTGCGCCGCAGCCTTCGCGCGTCGTTGGCGGCAACCCTGGTCATGGCTGTTGCGTACGCCGTACCCACCTGGAGCCAGGGTTTCGGGCTCATTATCCGCTTCTCACTCGCCATGGGCCTTGGAGCGATGACCTACGTAGGCTTTGTAGTCATCTCACACCAGGCCATCACTCGCAGGGCCACGAAAACTGCAAGGCTTGGCTAGTTCTAAGGAGAACCATGGCACACATTCGAGTACTCACCGACAGCGCGTGTGACCTACCCGACGAGATTGCCCGTGAACTCGACATCGACATCGTGTCACTCACGATTCGATTCGGCGACGAAGAATTCACCGACCGTGTCGATTTGACGCCCGCTCAGTTCTGGGCGAAGTGCAAGAAGTCAAAGACGTTGCCCGAGACGGCCGCACCCTCGCCGGGTGCGTTCCAACACGCCTACGAGCGCGCCAAGACCGAGGGCTTTGATGGTGTGATCGTCCTCACCATCTCGGCGGCACTTTCTGCGACCAACCAATCCGCTCAGCTCGCCGCCACCACCGTTGCCGACACGATACCGGTGCGCATCGTCGACACCAAGGCGGTCTCGATGGCCCAGGGCCTCCTCGCCATAGAGATCGCCGAGCTCGCGCGCACCGGCGCGATGCTCGACGAGCTCGTCGCGCGCGCCGAATCATTGCGGGAGAAGGTCGGTGTCGTGGGCATGCTCGATACCCTTGAGCACCTCGTCAAAGGTGGTCGCATCGGTGGCGCGCGTGCGCTGCTCGGTCAAGTACTCGCCATCAAACCCTTGCTGGTGCTGAAGGACGGGGTGGTCGCCGAAGCCGGGCGACAGCGCACCCGCGCCAAGGCGCTCCAGGCGATTGTCGACGTGGCAATGTCCCACGTCCCCTTACGCCGCTTGGCGTTGGTCCACGGAGACGCCAGCGATATCAAGACCGCGCAAGATCTCGTCGCCAATATTCCTAGCGAGTTCGACTTGGTGGTCACCGACATGGGACCCGTGGTTGGCACCCACGGCGGGCCCGGAATCGTCGCACTGTGTTGGATTGAGGCTTGAGCCCTGCACACCGCTAAGTTCTAGGTGTGAACGAGAACGAAAAGGACCGAGGGCCCGACTTCGTCGATAAGGCGTTAGGTTCCTTTGATCACGTCCTCGACCTGATCCATGATCGAGTGCTTCGTCCCTTGCTGCTCGCGGGCCGAGCGATTGCGTTTGGATTCATCATCGTCGTGATGTCGGTGCTCGTGGTCAGCGCACTCCTCATTGGCCTCGTGCGACTGTGCAACGTCTACTTCTTTGCGGGTCACGAGTGGATCACCTACGCAATCGTGGGCGGCGCGTCCTTGGTCACCGGTCTCGTCATCTGGCGTCGTCGTCGCCCTGTCAATCTAAGGAAATAATGCCTGAACACACTCGTGTACTCATCATCGGCTCCGGCCCCGCCGGTCTTACCGCCGCGATCTATACCGCTCGCGCTCAGTTGAACCCCATTGTCATAGAAGGTGAGCCCTCGTCGACCACCGACCAACCAGGTGGTCAACTCATGCTCACGACGGAGATCGAGAACTTCCCCGGATTTCCTGAATCCATCACTGGCCCCGAACTCATGAGCAACATGCGCGCCCAAGCCGAACGATTCGGTGCCGATCTGCGCGTGACCAAGGTTCAAAAACTCGATACGCGACAGCGTCCATTTCGAGCGTGGCTCACCGACGATGAGGAGCCGAGTATCACCGCCGATGCCGTCATCCTCGCAACGGGCGCCCAGTCGCTCATGATGAACGTGCCGGGTGAAGAGCGCCTGCTGAGCCACGGTCTCTCCACCTGCGCCACCTGTGACGGTTTCTTCTTTCGTGGCCAGGACATCGCGGTCGTCGGCGGTGGCGACTCCGCCATCGAGGAAGCGACCTTCCTCACCAGATTCGCATCCAGCGTCACCGTTGTGCATCGCCGCGATGCACTTCGAGCATCGAAGATCATGCAGGAGCGAGCCTTTGCCAACGAGAAGATCCGATTCGCGTGGAATACCCAAGTGGTTGAAGTCCTCGGCGATGATCGCGTGTCGGGGCTGCTCGTGCGCGACACCGTGTCGGGTGAGGAACGGGTTCTTGACGTGACGGGCGTGTTCGTCGCCATTGGTCACGTCCCAAACACCACACTCGTCTCAGACCAGGTCGAACTTGAAGAGAACGGGTACGTGAGAACGGGTCTCGGCTCCTACACGACCATCGATGGACTCTTCGCGGCTGGCGACGTGCAGGACCACGTCTATCGCCAGGCGATCACGTCGGCCGGCTCGGGTTGCATCGCCGCCATCGACGCCGAACGATGGCTCGAAGCGCAGGGATATTGACACCTCCTCGCTAAGGTGGTATGTGCGACGCCACGACCTTGGCGCTTTGGAGGTAATTATGAGTAGCCCGATCACCACCCTGACTGACGCCACCTTTGACGAAGTCATTGGCGCGGCGGACAAGCCAATCCTTGTCGATTTCTGGGCCGAATGGTGCGGACCCTGCAAGATGATCGCCCCAATCCTGGAAGAGTTCTCGCGCGAGCAGGACAAATTCACCATCGGCAAGCTGGACGTTGACGTCAACGTGGCAACCGCGACCAAGTTCTCGGTCATGAGCATCCCGACATTGCTGCTCTTCAAGGATGGCGAGGTCGTCGCTCGCCTCGTTGGAGCGAAGCCCAAGGGCGCTCTGCTACAAGAGATCACCGCGAACCTCTAGTCCAGACCCTGAAGTTCACCACTCTCCAGCGCGGCGCCCACGGACAACGTGTACGCGACCTGCATGAGCGTCTGGCCCAATTGGGCCACGAATCGCTGAGCACGACACCCGAGGTATACGGGGACGAAACGGTTGCCCTCGTTCAAGCCTTTCAACGTGCGCGGGGCCTGGTCATTACCGGTGAAGTTGATGAACTCACCTGGTCGCGACTCGTTGAAGCGGGTTGGCGCCTCGGCCAAAGACTCCTCTATCTTGCCCGACCGTGTCTGCGTGGCGACGACGTCGCCGACCTCCAGGTACGCCTCGCGCAGTTGGGGTTCAATCCAGGTCGAATCGATGGCATCTTCGGCCCAATCCTCGAAGAGGCCATCATTGAGTTTCAACGCAACTGCGCGATCAGTGTGAATGGCACTTTGACGAGGGAGACGTTGAACGAACTCAATCGCGTCTCGCCCTCGGCATCTTCTCGCAACCTGGTGACCGACGCCCGTGATCTGGCGGGTTTCGACGCCGAGCATGGTGGCCCCGTCATCATCTGTGGGTGGAACCCCCTTCGTGATCTCGTGACGCGCGCGCTCGAGACGCACTACCTAACGTTGTCGCTCGACGCCGTGGGCACCGATCAGATCGCCACCATCGCTAATGAAAGTCGTGCGATTGTCGTGCTCTCACTCGCCAACCTCAACGGCGCTGATGGCGCCAAGGCCGTTCATTTCCACTACTGGGCGAGCTATTGGTCGTATTCGCGCCGTGGCGAGCGCCTCGCGAGCGCCATTGCCGCTCGATTGTCCCAGGGCGAACACCCGTTGCGGGTTGAGTTGACGGGGATGACGTTACCCATCTTGCGCGAGACCCAAATGACGACATTGCACATTGAAGTCGGCACTCACGACGAAAAGGGCCTGCGAGACCTCGCACAAGCCATATCGTCAGTTGTTCTAGAAGTTATCCACAGATAACGCTAAAAGTGGAACGTTCATTTCCCTCCCTGGGCAGGGAAATGGCTGAAGTTTTGCCTAAAAACTAAGTAACCCACAACTTCATCCACAACTTGGGGAAAACTTCAACATGAGGGTTAAGTTGAGGGTTGAACCCGATCAAGCCTGCGAGATGGTGATGTAAATCCTTTCGAGGTCATCTAAGTCCGCAAAGTCAATGATGATACGACCGTTGCGACCCTTCAAGTCAACGTGGACGCGCGTATTCAGGTAGTCCTCAAGTAATTGCTCTAGTTCTGCCACACTCGCGTCGGGCACGGGACGAAGGCGAGGCTTCTCGCTCGTTGACTTCGCCGCAACCTCGGGAACACCAATCGGCTTGGGTTCGAGAAACGCCTTAACGACTTCCTCGGTCGCGCGCACCGACAATTCGTTCTTGATGATCCGCGCCACCATCGTCGCCTGAGCGTTGGCGTCACTGATCCCGAGCAGTGACCTCGCATGTCCAGCGGTGATCTGCGAAGTAGCCAGTGCGGTCTGGGCCACCTCACCGAGCTGGAGTAGACGAAGAGTGTTCGTTATGTTGGCTCGGCTCTTTCCAACACGCTGCGCCACTTGTTCATGGGTCAGATCGAACTCGTCGATGAGTTGTTGGTAAGCCGCCGCCTCTTCTAGAGGGTGAAGGTCGACTCGATGGAGATTCTCCACGACAGCCTGTTCCAACGACAATCGATCGTTGACATCGTCTTGCACCAATACGGGGACCATTTCGAGTCCAGCGATCCCTGCGGCGCGCCAGCGTCGCTCACCAGCAATCAACTCGTACTCACCATCTGAACCCTCGACTGGTCGAACGATGATTGGCTGAAGCACCCCCAACTCTCGCACGGATGACGCCAAGGCCTGCAAACTCTCGTCACTGAACGATTTTCGAGGCTGAAACGGATTTGGTCGGATCGATCCGACTAGTACCTTTCGCAGCGGCCCCTCACTCGAAGCAACGACGGTGGCAACTTCCTCAACATCACCCTCGGGAATGAGCGCGCCGAGTCCTTTTCCCAATCCTGGTTTCCTAGCCATTGTTGATCTCCTCTGCTAGTGCGCGGTATGCCTTGGCACCCTTTGATGTCGGATCGAACACTGTAATCGGCTGCCCGAACGACGGTGCTTCGGCTAGACGTACGGTTCGCGGAATAACTGTTTTGCAGAGCTCATTCTCGAAATGACGCTTCACTTCGCGTGCGACATCGCCGGACAATGTGTTGCGCGAGTCATACATCGTCAGGACGACCTTTGATATTCGAAGCGTCGGGTTCAAGTTCTTCTGGACCAAATCGACGATTCTCTGGAGTTGTGTCAAACCCTCGAGCGCGTAGAACTCAGTCTGGACTGGCACCAATATGTCCGTCGCCGCAGCGAATGCGTTGATCGTGATCAAACCCAGTGAGGGTGGGCAGTCGATGAAGACGTAGTCAAAATCACCCTCCACTGAAGAGAGGGCCCTCTTCAGACGAAGTTCTCGCGAAATGATGGCGGTCAACTCCTGCTCGACACCCGCCAAGTCCAGGGTCGCGGGAGCTACAAATAGGTTATTGAAGCCCGTCGGTTCAACAATGTCCACCATCGGCGTGTCGTTTAAAAGCACGTCGTAGACGGATTTTTCGAATTGCCGGCCATCGACACCAAGTCCGGTCGTAGCGTTTCCCTGGGGGTCGAGATCCACAACGAGAACCCTCTTGCCCATCTCCGCCAAGGCGGCCCCGAGTGATGTGGTCGTTGTTGTCTTGCCAACTCCGCCTTTTTGGTTGGCTACAGCAAAAACCCTCATTGTGCTGGCGTCCGCCATGAGCCTCTTCCCGACCTAATGAACTTCCCGACACCTCGTCGAACCCCTGCCATTCAACACGCTATTTGAGAATACGTCAAGTACCGATGTTTCACGTGAAACATTCAACTCAAACGTTTAGCTCTGCTTCCTTCAAATTACTCACCCCAGTAGGGGAATTGTGGGTATCGCCAATGGCGCAAATTGGCCAATGTTCAAATGTTTCACGTGAAACATTTCCTCAGCGACTCTGCCAGCAGATCTTCCCAAATGCTGAAATCAGTCCGCCTAAAAGGGGAGTAGGGGACGAATACTTGGCGAGAAAGGCCGAGATTGTTTCACGTGAAACATCGCTCGGGCCTGATTCAAGGGTCTCCCCTGGTTCTCCTGTGTGAAACCTGGCCGATACAGCCATAGAGTGCCGCAATCTGACGCTTGGATGCTTCAGGTGAACAGGTTCTCTCTACGAATTGACCCTTAGTCTGGAAATCACACCGTTCGCGGCTCTAAGCGCGACACACGGCATGGGAAGATGCTCGCGCTCGTCCTGGCGTTACGGCTTTCACGATCATCCTGTTCGGTGACACACTCGATTCACGTAGATTGCCGCGATTCTCAATGTGGAACTCATTCTCGAACCCTTCGCGCAACCTGCAGACCTAAGTCGCCGATGAGTTTCAGGACTACTCGAATCACATATGTTTCACGTGAAACATTCAAAACAGGGGATTCTTCCCTGGCACACCGATAGGGCGAGGAAATTCTTGCGGTGTTGGAGCAACCTTCACCAGTACTTGGTAGGCAGCATTGTGGCGGACTCGACCTCTGCTCTCAAGTCCTAGCCGCCCGAGCGCCCGCTCGTCCCAGCGGGAAACGTCTTCATCGTTGGGGGGCTCTGAAACGATGAGCACTCCCCCGATTTTCAAGAAACGAACGGCGCACTCAGCGACAACGGCGGGCGGGCCAAAGGAGCGGGCTGTGACCACGTCGAATGACCCCTCGAAGTCGGACTCTCGCGCAATTTGCTCCGCCCTACCTGTGATCACCTCACCGTACTGAGGTGCACCTGGCCATGTCAGGACCTCTCGCAGGAAATTCATCCGCTTCACCATGGAATCCACAAAGACTCCTCGGCAACTCCAATGTTCGAGTAGGACTAACCCCGGCAATCCTCCTCCGCTCCCAAGGTCTAGGAACGACGTTGGGGGAGTGGGTGAGATATCGTCCCAGCAGGAAGCGAAGCCCAGTGCGTGTGCGATGTGCGGCTCAATTGCCCCAGGCCCTAAAAAGCCTCGCGCCCTCGATTCTTCGAGGGCGCGAGACAACCAATCAGTATTCACAGGTCAATTATGCCGGAGCGACCACCACAAAACGGCGAGGTTCTTCACCTTCTGATCTGGTGACCACCGATGCATTATCGGTGAGCGCATCATGTACAGCCTTGCGGTCGGCCGCAGACATTGGTTCAAGCGCGCGCTCTTCACCTGTCTCGATGACTTCTGTCGCAACCTGTTGGGCAAAACGCCCAAGTGCAGCAACGCGGCGTTCGCGGTACTGTGCCACGTCCACGAGGATCCGATCGGTCCGGCTAGGGCTCTTCGACTGGACCACTGTGCGTGTGACCTCCTGCAGGGCTTGGAGTGTCGCACCGCGAGGTCCCACCAACACACCCAGCTCTGTGGGGGGGTTGGCGTTCACAGAGAGCTCCACTGTCTCCTCGTCAATCTCTTTTACCGAGACTTCTGCGGTGATGTTCATTGACGCCAGAAGTCCGGTGAGGAACTCCTTCGCAATCGAACCTTGCTCGGCCAGGGAAATTCCTTCAGCCATGGTGTCCTCCTTAATTGAGACCTTCTTCGTTTTTGTTGCGCCATTCGACGGTTCCTTCTTCACCGTCTTTGCTCCGCCGTCACCCTTACGCTTCTCCTTACGAGAAGCGTCTCCTTCAGGGCCCTTTGATCCGCGGGGCCGGTCTTCACGCGAGCCTGCACGCGGCCGGTCTTCACGACCACCTGATCGTCGCGAGCGCTTGGGACGCGGTCCAGTCGGGCGTACACGAGCACGCACCCTGGCTTCTCCACGAACGCGACCAAACAATCCAGCTTTGGGTTCTTCCAGTACTTCGACTTCGGCATCGTCACGATGTACGCCTAGGTGTGCCAGGGCACGCTCGGTTGCCTCGTCAATTGATTTTCCAGTTGTTTCTACCCAATCCATGGGTTAACGCGCCTTTCTTTTCCGCTTCGCCTTGGAGCGAGACTGTGGTTGGGGCTTTAAGGTTGAGGGTTGTTCCTCGATCTTCTCTTCCTTTGCTTCCGGTGATGGGATTGCCCGAACGCCGTTCTTCTCAGGATTCGAAACCCCTGATCGGAACATGAGGTCTTGAGTAATTATCCGGATAATGGTTGAAATAATCATGTACAACACCACTGCTGCCGGGATAATCAAATAGAAGTATGCAAAAATAATCGGGAGGAATCTCTGGATGGCCTGCTGTTGACTCGGCACGTTCTGGCCGGTCTTCTTATTGCGGTTGTTCATCTGGGCCATCTGGAAATACTGCAATCCAACGGCCGCCGCGACCAAGACGAAGAATGGGATTGCGGCGGCGAATGAACCGTGGGCGCTGATCGGGAAGGGCTTCAGATTGAGGTCCATGCCGAAGGCCTTGATCTGTCCGTGTGAGGCAACAAGGTTGTGGTACATCTTTGAACCGGTGGGGATGTAGCGAGGTTGTGGTACAAGGACCTTGTTAACCAACACCTGGTTTGCAAGACCCTTGATCACGCTGTAGAGGATGAAGAGGAATGGAGCCTGTAGGAGTACTGGTAGGCAACCGCCGACGGGGTTGGCACCTTCCTCTCGATACAGCTTCATCATTTCTTCGTTCAAAAGTGCCCGATTCTCCGGGCCTTTGTACTTTTGTTGAAGCTTCTTTATCTCCGGCTGCAATTTCTGCATTGCCATCATCGACTTGGTGCTCTTGATGGTGAAGGGTGTCAGCGCACCCATAATTACCACTGTGAGCAGGGTAATTGCAATTGCATAGTTAGGGATCACCCCGTAAAAGAACGCCAGGATCGCACCAAAGAGGTGGAAGATTGGCTGGAAGACCGAGCCAATTGCGTGAGTGAATGACTTCATGACTTCGAACTCCTAGCTTTCTTTGGTTCAGGTACTAGATCAACGCCGTGTGGACCAAGGGGTCGACAGCGGCTCAGTCGACGTGCGGCCAACCCGGTTCCTCGCAGCGCCCCATGGACCTCGATGGCTTCCAGGGCGTAGTTGGAGCAGGAGGGGTAGAAACGACAAGGGGATGGTCGCCCCGAGGTCAAACGCTGGTACACGGTGATTATCCGCATGAAGAATTTGGCCGCGGGTGAAGTCTTAGCGTCCATTGGATCGCTCGAGTGCTCGTTGGAGGTGGTGTTGTAGTTCGTCATAGGAAAGATTCCCGGTCTCGTTACCGCACCTGATCAGGTAGGAACCTGGATCGGGGGCCGGAACCAAGCAGTCCATCAGGGCCCGGAGCCGCCGTCGAATTTGGTTACGAGTAACCGCATTCCCGACCTTTCGGCTTATCGCGTACGCCACATCCACTGACCGAGCGTCGTCAGCGTGGGCAACATAACTGATTCTTAGTGGCCCGCTCTTTCCTCGACGTGAAGGAGTGGTGAAACGCGCGAATTGCCGTCGGGTTCGAACCCGACCGGGCACTGATCCGCTCAGACCGTCAGCTCGTGACGACCCTTGTCACGACGGGCTTTTAGGACAGCACGGCCGGCACGAGTGCGCATACGGGCGCGAAAACCGTGTGTTTTTGCTCTTTTTCGCTTATTTGGCTGGTAGGTACGCTTCACAAAACCTCTTCTCAAAATTCTCTTGATGCGCTTCGCGGTACCCCCTGGGGGTCGCTGGCGCGCTACTGGGAACAATCTTACCCGACCAGGAGCACCCCTTGGTAAAGGCGCATAAATAGGTGTAGGGTGACTCTCCCCGAGTGCTAGTCGGTCGATTTCGACCAAAAACACTTGTGGATAAGGTCGCTGTGGGTCTGTGGAGGAACGTTGTGCAAAATGGTGAGGAGATATGGTCAGCCCTTCGTGACTCCTTACGTGGCAACGCTTCTGAGGCGGTGTGGTCCGCTGGACTGAACACACTTCACCTTGTGGATTACCACGATGACCAACTTGTCATCGGTGCACCGAATCAGATTCAATTACTTCGCGTCCAACAACGCTATCTCCCGTTCATCACCGAGCAGGCACAACAGCTCGTTGGTTCCAAGGTGATGGTTTCGCTAACGGTGAGTGAACAACAGAACACAAACGAAGATCGTGAGAATGCTTCTGAGGTCGTAACGACTGCACCCGCGTCGGTCTTCTTGCCGAGCGTCGATCGTCCCGTTCGTTTGGACCCTCGCATGACGTTCGATTCCTTCGTGCCAGGATCATCCAATCGACTCGCGTTCGCCGCTGCGCAGTCAGTCGCTGAAACACCTGGTCGTGCGTACAATCCTTTGATGATTTATGGCAACTCAGGGTTGGGGAAGACACACCTACTTCACGCCATTGGCAACTACGTGCAAGAGAACTATCCAGGTCGCAAAGTTCTCTATGTGTCGACTGAAACATTTCTGAACGATTTCATTCGTGCGATTCAAACACGAACGCAACTTGCGTTACACGATCGGTACCGTGAAAACGATGTGTTGTTGATCGATGACATTCAGTTCATGGAGACGCGTGGTGAAACATTCCACGAAGAGATCTTCCACACCTACAACGCACTGCACGGGGAGGGTAAGCAGATTGTTCTCACGTCTGACCGTTCACCGCGTGACCTCGCGGGACTCCAGGAGCGATTTCGAAGTCGTTTGCTCCAAGGCCTTGTCACCGAGATCGATCAACCTGACCTCGAGACGAGAATCGCCATTCTTCGCTCCAAAGCCGAACGTGAGGGGATTGATCTCCCGGGTGATGTCGCAGAGTGGATTGCGCAGCGAGTGCGCGACAACATCCGCGAACTCGAAGGGTCGATCACGATGTTGCGGGCATTCGCCAATCTTCGCCAAGAGCCCATAACGCTGGAACTAGCTCGCAACCATCTCACCAACCTCGGGCAAGAACAGATCATCCTCAAACCCGAGACCATTTTGTCAGTCGTGTCGGAGTTCTATGGGTTGTCGGTCGAAGACGTCCGTGGTTCCAAACGGCTGCGACCACTAGTTCACGCGCGCCACGTCGCGATGTACTTGATTCGCGACCTATTGGACAATTACTCCTATCCGATGATTGCTCGGATCTTCGATGGGCGTAACCACACAACGGTCATCAGTGGTGTGGAAAAGATACGTGAGCAACTTGCGGTCAACGCCGAACTCCTCGCACAAATCAATCAGCTCAAGCGACGTCTTCAGGGGGATGGAAGGGATTAATTTGTGCGCAACCTTCGGTTCAGGCTGTGGAACAACCGTTGTTAACTCTTTGTTACTCCACAGAACTTGAAGGTTGAACGCTTCGAGTTGAGACAGTTAGACACAGGGATGTGTATGAAAGTCCAAAAAAAATATCCGTTTAACCAGGTGTTTTGTGGAGTAATCCCCAAATCCACAGCCCTACTACTACTAACCACCCTTCTATATAACAACACACCGTAACCTCAGTAACAAAGAAAGGCAGTCTGATGAAGTTCAAGTCTGAGCGCGACATCTTGGTCGAGGCCCTAAGTGCCGCAAGTCGAGTCGTCGCTACACGCCTCATCGGAGCGTCGTCCGGTGTCCTCCTCTCGCTCGTGGGTAATCACCTCACCATCACCGGGACCGATCTCGATATCACAGTTCGCACAAAGGTCGACGTCATCGGACTTGAAGACGGCTCATGTGTTGTGCCGGCACGCCTCATCGTTGACGCGGTTCGCTCACTCGAGGCTGGTGCCGTCACGATCGCCAGCAGTGAAGAAACAGTGGAGGTCTCGCTCGGTCGAGCGAAGTTCTCACTTCGTACTTTCTCGGTGATGGATTACCCCAACCTCCCACCAGTGAGTGGTGCGCTGACAACAATCGCCGCACTTGATTTGATTCAAGGTCTAAATCAAGTGGTTCGTGCCGCGGCGAATGACGATGCGCGTCCTCTACTCACGGGCGTGTTGTTTACCACCGAGGCAGGAACCCTTCGTCTCATCGCTACAGACTCCTACCGACTCGCTGTGAGAGATGTTCCGGGAGTCTCCGGTGTCGGCGGGAACC
Organism: Acidobacteriota bacterium; assembly: GCA_019352095.1. Taxonomy (GTDB): domain Bacteria; phylum Actinomycetota; class Acidimicrobiia; order Acidimicrobiales; family RAAP-2; genus RAAP-2. The sequence goes on along the minus strand of JABBNY010000001.1, from coordinate 30,676 downwards.
ACGATCTACTGGTGCCCGCCCGCGCACTCCAGGAGCTCCAGAGGGCGGCCGCGGCACTGAGTGCCGAAGCAGAAATCGGCGTGACCTTGACCGACGCAGAGATCTGTTTCATCGTGGGGACGACAACCATTGCCTCGCGGCTCATCGATGGCAACTATCCCTCAGTCCTACAATTGATTCCCGCGAGCTACCCCAACCAGATGCGTATCGCCAAAGACACCCTGCTCACTTCACTGAAACGAGCGAAGCTCCTCGCCAAGGATTCAACTTCCTCGGTTCGTCTCACAATGAGAGAAAAGACGGTTGAGATCAGAACACAAAGTCATGACGCCGGTGACGTCGAGGACAACGTCGACGCCGATTACAGCGGTGAAGAGATGACCATCGCGTTCAACCCCAGTTTCCTCATAGACGGTATCGAAGCCGTGCCGGGCGACGAAGTCGTGCTCGAAATGTCCGACGCCGTTCGACCCGCGATGGTTCACGGTGTCGACGACACCCGTTTCCGGTATCTCCTGATGCCGGTGCGCGTTCAGTAGCCCGGTCCAGGGATCGTGGGACTCCACGAATTACGACTTCGTGACTTTCGTCTTTTCCATGACTTCGTGTTCGAGCCGAACCACGAGGCGATCACCGTCTTGTTGTCGGCGAACGGGACTGGCAAAACGTCAATCCTGGAAGCGGTCTACGCCCTAGCGACCGCCAACTCATTTCGCACGAGCAGTGCGAGTGACATGATCCGCACACACGCGTCACTCGCCGAGGTCCACGGTGTTGTCTTTCAACACGAACGAAGAATCCAGGTCGATCTCACACTCTCGCAAGGTGTCAGAAATACCACCAAGCGGATGTTGGTCAATGGTCTGCGGCCACAGTCACGAGCGGCGCTTTCCGAAGTTTTACCACTCACCGTCTTCACACCTGAAGGTGTCGACATCATTCGCCAAGGCCCTGAACATCGGCGGACCCTCCTCACCAATCTCCTCACTGACGTGGACCTGTCAACTGGTGACATCATCGAACGGTTTAATCATGTACTGAGCCAACGAAACGCCCTGCTGCGCTCGTTCGCGGGGGAGAACCCCACCGTGACACAAAGAGCAGAACTTGAGACGTGGGACCTCGAGTTTTGTCTCAGCGCAGAACGACTGCTCGATGCGCGAACAACGCTCTTGAGAGATCTGGCCCCACTCACCACGCACTTCTACCAATCCTTGGCGCAGAACGACCTGCTGGTTGAAGTCACCTATGAGCGATCGTGGAAGGGCGAACTCCCCAGTGCCCTCAAGGCGAGTTTCAACGACGACCGCTTTCGAGGACACTCGACCATTGGCCCACAACGCGATGACATCACCCTTCGTCTTTCTGGTCGTGACGCGCGTCGTCAAGCCTCCCAAGGAGAACAACGCTCATTGGCGCTGGCGTTGCGTCTCGCGGGGCACGAACTCGTTCGACAACAACGAGGATTGGACCCCCTACTGCTCCTTGACGACGTCTTTGGAGAGCTCGACCCACTTCGTAGTGACCGATTGCTCCAACTCCTCCCGGTTGGCCAGACCCTCGTCACCACGTCGACACCACTACCGTTGGGGATGAACCCTGCGGCAATTGTTGACCTGACGAAGGTGGTGATGTGAGTTACCTCGACGAAGCGCCCCGAGCGCTCGGTGACATCTTGAATGTGATGGCCGGGCGGTTACGAAAGGTGGACCTACGCCTGATCGACGAAGTCCGCCAGCTCTGGCCGAACATCGTCGATCCAGTACTCGCTGAACACTGTCAACCCGAGTTCATCAAGAATCGAGTACTGCTCGTCTCGGTTCCTTCTGGGGCCTTCGCGCAACGAGTGAACCTCGAACACGAAGCGATTCTTCGAGGTCTGGAGTCGCTGGGCGACGCGGCGCCGACATCCTTGCGCGCGGTGATCGCAAACCCATAGAAACCAAAGAATTATTAGCGTTGAGGGGTGTTCACGCGGTCTGACTGTGACACCACAGCGGGTAGGATATTACAGTCGAAACTTTGTCATCGGCTGCGCGCTCAGCGCCGAAATTTGCAACCGAAAGGAATCCTTCGTGGCCGAAAAGTCCAAGGGGTCGTCTAGCTATAAGGCACGCGACATCACCGTTCTTGAGGGCCTCGAGCCAGTTCGAGTCCGCCCAGGTATGTACATCGGATCTACGGGTCCGGCGGGACTGCACCACCTCGTCTGGGAGGTCGTCGACAACTCGGTAGATGAGGCAATGGCGGGCTACTGCACCAGGATCGATGTGACGATCCTGCCCAATGGGAGTTGCCGTGTCGTCGACGACGGTCGAGGAATCCCCGTTGATGAACACCCCCAATATCCGGGCAAGTCCGCGGCCGAAATAGTGCTCACGGTCCTTCACGCGGGTGGCAAGTTCGGTGGCGAAGGCTACAAGGTGTCGGGCGGGCTTCACGGAGTCGGTGTTTCGGTGGTGAATGCACTCTCGAAGGAGCTGGTCCTTGAAATCGACCTCAATGGAGACCACCACCAAATGGTCTTCAAGGACGGTGGTAAACCCCAAGGCAAGTTGCAGGTCACCGGAAAAGCGCCGCGCGAACGTACCGGAACGACCGTCACCTTCACCCCGGATCCCACGATCTTCGAAGATGTGGACTTTCGTGCTCAAACAATCCTCGAACGTCTGCAGATCATGGCGTTCCTTAATAAGGGCCTCGAGATTCGTTTTGAGGACCAACGAAGTGGTCGCGAAGTAAAAGAGAGTTTCAAATACAGCGGTGGCATCGTCGACTACGTCCGCCACCTCAACAACTCAAAAGAATCACTGTTTCGCAAAGTCGGTTATTACGAACAGTCTGAAGAAGCGCAAGAGGTCGATATCGCTTTCCAGTGGAACACCGGCTACTACGAGAGCATCCACTCGTTCGCCAACGGGATTTCCACAATCGAAGGTGGCATGCACGAAGAGGGCTTTAGAAAGGCCATCACCAATGTGGTGAACCGGTATGCCCGCAAACGAAACCTCCTCAAGGAAAAGGAAGACAACCTCCTGGGAGAAGACATCCGAGAGGGTTTGACGGCGATCATCTCTGTGCGCCTCGCCGAGCCGCAGTTTGAAGGTCAAACCAAAGGAAAACTCGGCAATGTCTCGATTCGTTCACTCGTTGAACGCGCCACCAACGAGAAGCTCGCCGAGTGGCTCGAAGAGAACCCCAAAGAGGGGGGACAGATCGTCGCCAAGGCCGTCCAGGCGTCCAGGGCGCGTATGGCGGCTCGTCAGGCCCGTGACCTCACTCGACGCAAGAGCGCCCTCGACGGAGCCGGACTACCTGGAAAACTCGTCGACTGCTCGTCAAATGACCCGCGCGAGTGCGAACTATTCATCGTTGAAGGCAACTCGGCCGGTGGGTCGGCGAAGGACGCCCGAAACCCGAGGAACCAGGCAATCCTGCCAATTCGAGGCAAGATCTTGAATGTCGAGAAGGCCCGCTCGGACAAAATTTTAAAGAACACCGAGATCCAAGCGCTGATCTCGGCGATTGGCGCGGGCGTGGAAGCTGACTTCGACGTGTCCAAGGTGCGCTATGACAAGATCATCCTGCTCGCCGATGCCGACGTCGATGGCAGCCACATCCGAACGCTCCTGCTCACGTTCTTCTTTCGCCAGATGACCGAGATGGTCAACAACGGTCACGTCTACGTCGCACAACCACCCTTGTATTCGACCCTGGTCGGCAAGGAGAAGGTCTATCTGCGTGATGACGGGGCGAAGGCAAAGTTCCTCGAGGAGAACCCGAACCACAAGAACGACTTTCAGCGTCTCAAGGGTCTTGGTGAGATGGACTTTGACGAACTTCGCGATACCACCATGGACCCGAGCAAGCGCGCTCTCTTGCAGATCACCGTGGAGCAGGCGGCGTTGGCTGACGAAGTGTGCTCGATCCTCATGGGTGACGACGTGCCCCAGCGCCGCCACTTTATTCAAACAAACGCAAAAGACGTTCGCTTCCTAGACATCTAGGAAAGAAGGAAATATGGCACGAAAAGGTTCAAATTCAGGTTCTGACACACCACAGGACGACGGTGTCGTTGGGTATATCGAACCCATTGAAATCAACCTCGAAATGGAGAGGTCGTTCCTCGAGTACTCGATGTCGGTCATCGTGTCGCGCGCGCTCCCTGACGCCCGAGACGGGCTCAAGCCAGTTCATCGAAGAATTCTCTATTCGATGTTCGACCAAGGTCTTCGACCTGATCGACCCCACACCAAGTGCGCCAAAGTCGTGGGAGAGGTCATGGGCACGTATCATCCCCACGGTGACAGTGCGATCTATGACGCCTTGGTGCGCATGGTGCAGGACTTCTCAATGCGTCACCCGCTCATCAGTGGACACGGCAACTTCGGCGGCACTGGACCCGACGAGGGCGCGGCCGCGATGCGTTACACGGAATGCCGTCTCGCACCACTCGCACTCGAACTCCTCGATTCAATCGACGAGGACACCGTGGATTTCGAGCCGAACTACGACAACTCGACCCAGCAGCCAACGGTATTGCCCTCACGATTCCCGAACTTGTTGGTCAATGGATCGCAAGGTATTGCGGTTGGTATGGCGACCAAGATCCCCCCACACAACCTGGGTGAGGTGATCGACGCCGCCCTACATCTGCTGGCGCACCCTGAAGCGACGCCCGACGACTTGATGGCGTACGTGAAGGGCCCGGACTTCCCCACGGGGGCCCAAATCCTGGGTCGACAAGGCATCCTTGACGCATATCGGACCGGTCGCGGGTCAGTGAAGATGCGCGCCGTCGCCGAGATCGAAGAGACCAGCCGTGACGTACGCATTGTCGTCACCGAGTTCCCCTACGAGGTCTCGGTGGAATCGATCGAAGAGAAGATCTACGACCTCGTGAAGAATGGCGACCTCGATGGCATCTCGGCGGTGCAGAACGACTCTGCGGGTCGACAGGCCCGACTCGTCATTCGATTGAAGCGCGACGCTAACGCGAACGTCGTGTTGAACAAGCTCTACAAGAACACCTCACTCCAGACCACGTTCGCGGTCAACATGCTGGCGTTGGTTGACGGTGTTCCTCGTACCCTCAATCTCGCCCAGGCACTGACGCATTACATTGCCCACCAGATCGAGGTCGTTACCCGACGAACCCAGTTCCGCCTGCGCAAGGCCGAGGCCCGCGCACACATCGTCGAGGGTCTGTTGAAGGCGATTGACATGCTCGATCAGGTCATCGCCGCAATCCGTGGCTCAGATGACCGCGGCGAGGCGCGTAGCGCATTGATGGCCGCACCCTTTGAATTCTCCGAGGAGCAGGCCAACCACATCCTCGACATGACCCTGGGTCGTCTGACCCGACTGGGACGTAGCGAACTCGAAGACGAGATGGCCAAGTTGCGCGAGACGATCGCCGAACTTCAGTCAATCCTCGCCAGTGACGTGAAGCTTCGCGGCGTCATCGCGACCGAGATGACCGCGATTCGCGACAAGTACGCGAATGACCGTGTCACTCAGATCGTGAACGACCCGGGTGAGCTCGGCGCCGAGGACCTGATCAAGGACGAAGAGATCGTCATCACGATGACCAAAGCCGGCTACGTCAAGTCCGTTGCCGCGGACTCGTTTCGGGTCCAGGGCCGTGGTGGCCGTGGCGTCCAGGGTGCCAAGTTGAAGGACGAGGATTTCGTCGAGCAGATTGTCCACACCACGACCCACGCGTTCGTGCTGATGTTCTCGAACCGTGGACGTGTGTTTCGCCTCCGCGGCCATGAGATACCAATGAAGGAGCGCACGGCCAAGGGTACGGCCATCGTCAATCTGCTCAACCTTCAACCGAATGAGAAGATTCAAGCGATCGTCACCACGACCGACTTCCCAAAGGACAAATTCCTCGTCTTCGCAACCGCCAACGGCACCGTCAAAAAGACAGCCTTCAGTGAATACGACAAATCTCGTCGTGAAGGCTGGATCGCTATCAACCTGCGCGAAGGGGACGAGGTCGTGCGAGTTGTCGCGACGAGCGGCGCCGACGACCTCATGGTGGTGACCTTTCGGGGTATGTCGATCCGATTCAACGAAGAAGAGGTCCGCGAGGTTGGTCGAGACTCCATGGGGGTGCGCGGCATCAAGTTGAAGGACGACGACAAGGCGATCTCACTTGACGTGGTGCGCGATGACGCCGACCTGTTCATTGTCACCGACACCGGATTTGGCAAGCGAGTGAAGGTGGAACGCTTCAACCGCCAGGGCCGTGGTGGTCAGGGTGTACGCGCCATCAGACTGACTGCCGCGCGCGGCTTCTTGGTGGCGGCCTTCATGGTGCATCTCGACGATGAGATCCTGCTCGCTTCGAGCGGGGGAGTGTTGATTCGTACCGCGGTACGCGAAGTCTCCTCGCAGGGGCGTGACGCCACCGGGGTTCGAGTGATGAACCTCGACGAAGGTCATTCGGTTGCGACCGCAGCGGTGGTGGCGAGCGAAGACGAAGAGGACTAGCCGGCGCGACGTTCCCAAGCGCGCTCGAGTCCCTCAAGTATCTTCGCGGCGCCC
>JABBNY010000001.1:1340-24111 GCA_019352095.1 Acidobacteriota bacterium | reverse complement strand
TCGCCGCGCCCTGGGCGCCCACGACCATGAAGCGGTTGTCGATGAGCAGTGACGGTACACCCGAGATCCCGAGTTCCTGAGCGCGACGTTCGTCGTTTCGTACTTCGTCTGCGAACTGGTCGTCGCTCCACAGTGCGTCGGCGCCAACGACTCCAACGTCGCTGGCGAGGTCGTTCAGGACCTCGCGATCGCTGAGGAGTAGTCCTTGGCTGAAGTAGGCGAGAAAGAGGCGCTGAACCATCGAGTCGCCAAGGTCCTGGGATGTGGCGAGCGCGATGAGTCGGTGGGCGTCGAAGGTGTTGGTCGGTCGCGCGGTCGCAAGTGACCAGGTCATAGCGAATGCCCGTGCTTCTGTTTCGAGGTGCTCATTCGCGGCTCGAGCGCGCTCCACCGACATGCCATATTTCTTAGCGAGCAGCTCGGGCAACGACATGTTGTAGTTGACCGGGGCGTTGGGATCGAGCTCGAAGGCGTGCGGGCGCGTGACCACGTGGGCTCGGTGTTCGAAGTGCCCGAGAGCCTCTTCGAGCTGACGCGTGCCGAGGTAGCAAAAGGGGCAGACTACGTCGCTCCAAATATCAATATAGAAGGGCTCTGACATTCAATAATCGTGCCACACCCCGTCTCTTCGGGCAGAATGTCTCGATGACCGCTCGAGAGTTGTCCGCCGATGAAGCCGTGAGCCTGGTGCATCCTGTTGACTCGATCGGGCTCGGACTGGTCACGTCGACACCAGTCGGACTATTAAAGGCACTATCTCGTCGCGACGATTGGCGCGACCTCACGTTCAGCGGCGGCCTCATCCTGGGTGTCTTTGACGTGTTCATGCACCCCAACGTCCACTACCGTTCGAGTTTCTATGGAGGCGGCGAGCGGCATTATCAGGCCAAGGGTGCGGACATCCAGCACGTGCCGTCGTTTTTTCGACATTACGGGCTCCTCATCCAGCACCTGCACCCACGCATCATGATGATGCAGGGCTCTATGCCCGACGCTCGCGGACGGGTCAGCCTTTCGCTCTACAACGGTGCGCACTTCGACGAGTTCCTGGCTGCGGGACGCGACCCCGATCGTCTCCTCATCGTTGAGTGCTCACCGCACTTCCCGCGCACGTATGCACTCGATGGCTTTGTCAACGACATCGCACTTGAAGACATCGACGTCGTGGTCTACACCGACGAACATCCGACGGCGCTCGCGGGTGAGACGGGTACGCCCGAGGACTTCGCCATCGCCGATATCGCGGCCACCTTCGTGAAGGACGGCACCACACTGCAGACGGGGATTGGCGCCGTACCGAACCTGGTAGCCACCGCACTGGTCCAGCGTGACGGCGGCGACTACGGCGTGCATTCAGAGATGTTCACCGACGGCCTCTTCGCGCTGTGCGCCGCCGGCAAAGTCACCAATTCAAGAAAGACGATCCATCGTGGGATGTCGGTGATCACGTTCGGCCTCGGTTCGAAGTCGATGTACGAGTTCCTCCACGAGAACCGCACGATCGGCTTCGCCCCTGTGCAATACGTCAACGACCCCTCGGTGATCGCGAAGAATCCGCGCATGGTCTCAATCAACTCAGCGCTCGAGGTCGATCTGCAGGGTCAGATCGTGGCCGACACCATGGGCGCGAGGCAGTACACGGGCGTCGGGGGACACATGGACTTCGTCGAAGGGACGAGTCTCTCGCTCGAGCACACCTCGCTCATTTGCCTGCAGTCGACGGCGCTGGTCAATGGTCAGCGAAAGAGCCGTATCATTGGAGATATGACCCCGCACTCTGTTGTGACCACTCCACGCCACTTGGCGGGTGTCATCGTGACCGAATATGGCTCGGCGGACCTGCGAGGCCTTACCGTAAAAGAGCGAGCGCAGGCGATGATCGCCATTGCTCACCCCGACTATCGAGACGAGCTCTCTGTCGCTGCCGAGTTGCTGGGGCGCTAAATGCTTATAGTCCGAGATTTGGGTATAGAGATCGGTGCACGCCGCATCCTCGACCCCGTGTCCTTCACCGTGGGCAACGGGGAGAAGGTCGGTCTGGTCGGTCGAAACGGTGCCGGAAAGTCAACACTGTTGTCGGTGCTGCTCGGCTACACGCCCGAGCACCTGCGCATCAGCGGCGCCGTACAACATCAGGGCAAGGTGAGCCACCTGCCCCAAGAGCCGGTGGCTGGCGGACTGGGCGTCGAACCGATTGGGCTTTCCCACGTGCTCTCAGCGCGTGGACTCGACCAACTTGATGCGGATATGCAACACGCGCGACACGAGCTGGCGGCTGATCCCACCGAGGAGACCATCGAACGATTCACGGCGCTCGAGGAGGCGTTTCGTGAGCGTGGCGGCTACGAAGCGGAGTCCGAGGTCGCTCGACTGGCCGCCGGCCTGGGTCTCGAGGAGGAACTGCTTCTCGAAGACCTCGATTCTCTGTCGGGTGGGCAACGACGACGCGTCGATCTCATGCGCGTGCTCTATGAGCAGCCCGAGACAATGGTGTTGGATGAACCAACCAACCACCTCGACAAGGCCGCGAAACGATGGCTCTTTGACGAGTTGGAGCGTTTTCGCGGCACCGTGCTCGTCATCAGCCACGACCTGCCGCTGCTGGACAAGTCGATTGACCGGGTGTTGGCGCTGCGTGATGGGCAATTGCGCGAGTACAAGGGGAACTACACCAAGTTCCTCGAGCAAGAAGAAGCACGTCGGCTCACCGAAGAGAAAATGGCGGCTCATCAGGGTGAGCAGATAGACCGGATGAAGAACCTCGCCGACTCCATGCGTGGCCAGACGGCCACACGCGCGCGCTTGGCGAAGGTCCTCGATCGAAAGGTCGAGAAGCTCGAGGAGAATCGCGTTGAGGTGACCAAGAAGGAGCGCAAGGTCACCTTCAAGTTGCCCGCGCCGCCGCGCAGCGGTGATGTACCGATGGCCGTTGAGCACGTGGCAGTCCGCTACGGCAGTGTCGACGTCTTGAAGGACGTGAACTTCATCACTCGACGTGGTGACCGTATCCTCATCGTGGGGAGAAACGGTGCGGGTAAGTCGTCACTACTTCGCTGCCTCGCGGGAACCCAGGGTGCCCAAGACGGTGTCGTGAAATTTGGCGCCAACGTGAAGGTCGGTTACTTCGCCCAGGAGCACGAGCAACTCGACTTCTCTCGCAGCGTGCTCGACCACCTGGAGAACGCAACGGTACAGACCGAGGTCCAACGCCGATCTCTACTGGGGGCGTTTGGGTTGAAGGGATCCGCGGCACACCAGATGCCCGGTACGTTGTCTGGGGGTGAGCGCGCAAAACTGGCGCTCGCTATTTTGGCCGCGTCGGACGCCAACCTACTCCTGCTCGACGAACCGACCAACAACTTGGACCCGGCGAGCGTCGAGGCGCTCGGCGCGATGATGCACCAATGGACGGGAACGATCGTCGCGGTCAGTCACGAACGTGAATTCGTTGAAGCGCTTGAGCCGACCCATGCCGTGCTCTTGCCCGAGGAATACTTCGATCTCTGGCGCGACGACTACATGGACCTCATCGAACGTCGCTGATTTCGCCACCCGACAGAGTCCCGCTCACTAGCCACGGTCATCGACGTTGGCCTCAGGCAACGTATACGTCGTGAAATTGGCGCGAAGACGAAAGCCCGCTTTTGTATAGACGCGCTGGGCCGCACCGTTGGCGTGACTCACTCCCAAACCGAGCCACGAAATACCGCGCTCACGGGCCCTCGCGACCATGCCCTGGATCAACTCCTGGGCAAAACCGTGTCCGCGATATTCGCTCACGGTAACGACCGAGGCGAGCACGTGGTAGCCCGATTCCCAGCGCACCAGTGCGCCGAGTGAGACCAGGTTGTCCTGAGTGTCGCGTAGCCCGTACCAGGAGACAATGTCGAGTCGTCCGGGCCACACCGAGGAGTCGTTGGCGTGGACTTGGAGGATCTCGGCGATGAGGTCGTCATCATCGAGCACCTCTACGTCGCCGTCGGTGTGCGTGAGAGACGTATCGATTGAATAGAAGTCCCAGTAGTCGCTGGCGTGGAGACCACCGACACGGTCGACGTCGTACGTGTCGGCGAGGATGCAGCGGGTCCACCCGGTTCGTCGGGGGGGATTCGGTCCGAGTCCGAGCCCAAAGAGTCCATCACCAGTGAGGGAAATGGAGAGAGAGTCGTTGGTTCGCTCCGCTGAATCGAAACGTTGCGCGGCGAGGAAGAATTGAATGGGGTTGCCATCGTCGAACAATTCCACCGACCAACGAAGTGCTGCCACTGGGTTCGTGCTGAAGGTTGGTTCCATCACATTCGACAGTACCGTCTTCAGGTTGGTGATCCACGGCGCGAAGGTGTAGGCGTCGCGGACGTCGGCTAGTCGTCGCGGTTGCGGTCGTCGGCTGTCGGAGCCGGTCTCGATCGTCGACCGCGAGCCATCTCCTCGGGACTTCGTCGATGTTCTTGGTGCGTGAGCTCGCTTTGCACGGCTCGCCAATTTTCGAGCCGGCGCCGCGCCAGTGCCCCCGAGACAACGGCCGCCTCCACCGCGCAACCGAGATCACCGTTATGGGCGCAATCGCGAAATCGACAGTTGACCGCCAGTTCTCCAATATCGGCAAAAGTCTCGTTGACGCCCTCTTGGCCAACCAGGAGATCGAGAAGACGAATACCGGGAATATCGAGCAGCACGCCACCAGCGTTGAGTCGATAAAGCTTGCGGGTCGTGGTGGCGTGTCGACCCTCGCCGCTTCGCGTGACACTTCGCGTGACCTCGGCGGAACCCTCGAGGGCGTTCAGAAGAGAGGTCTTGCCCGCGCCAGATGCGCCGAGCATCACCGCGGTGACGCCCTCATGGAGGAGCGCGCGCAGATGCTCAATTCCCTCGCCACTTTCTGAACTCGTGGTGAGTATCTCGACACCTGGAACCGCCAGTGCGGTCTCTTGCATGAGCGCTGCGATATTGCGCGCCGCATCGGATTTGGTAAGTACTACGAACGGCTGTGCGCCACTCTCCCACGCCATGATCGCGAAGCGTTCGAGCATTCGAACATTGAGCCCACGATTGATAGGCACGACGAGAAGGACGAGATCGAGGTTCGCTGCGAGTACTTGGACATCACGGCCGTTGGGGTCGGGGCGCTGCAGCGCACTGCGTCGAGTCATGACGTGGGTGATCTTTCCATCCGAGAGCCTTACCCAGTCACCAGCTACCGGTCGCTGCGCCGGACTAGGCGAGAGGCGACAGTCAGAAGTTTGCTCGGTGCCGGTGTGATCGCTCCAAATGACTTCGCAGTGCGCGCCGTGCACGATGCTCACGCGACCAATGTCGACTCGTGGTTCGATATCGAACGTGTCCTTATCGCTATAGCCAAGTGAGTGCATCACTTCGAGAACGCTCGTCTCGTGAGGTTCCCCCGCTGGTAGTCTCGGCACATTCATTGTTCAGCAAGTATCGCCTCAAACGCGCTCACAGCGCTAGCGACACGACGAGAAGCCAGTAGAACACTCGCGAACACACTGAGCGTGGTCGAGAATCATCGTGTGGCTCAGCTGTAACGCAGTGGTTGGCGTGAGCGAAGTATCAGTGTCCTCATGGCGGGGCTCGTGAAAGATGGCGTGATGGATTCGAGAACATAGTGCGCCCAAGACTCAGTAGTGCGTGGATGCTTGGCGTCGCTGGCGTCGTTACGTGCGTGGTGGCGTTTCTCGTGAACGGCCACGATGCTCGGGCTGCGGCCTCTCAGGACTGGTCCCCCTTCGTACTCGTCACGGGCCTCTTGTTGGTGGGACTGGTTGCCGACGACGACGGTCTCTTCAAAGCTGCGGGTGACCGACTTGCGAGAACGTCATCGAGTGGTGTCGGGCTCTTCCTCGGCGCCACGATGCTCGTTGGCGCGGTGACCGCGGTGCTCAACCTGGATACGTCGGTGGCTTTTTTGACGCCCGTACTGGTCTACGCGGCGCGCAGCCGCGGCGGTGGCGAGGCCCCCCTCCTGTACGGATGTCTCCTGCTCTCTAACGCCGGCTCATTGTTTCTTCCAGGGTCGAACCTCACCAATCTGATCGTGCTCGGACACTTGCGAATGACCGGCGCCGACTTCTTTTCGCACATGTGGGCACCGGGCCTGGTGGCGCTCTTTGTGACTGCGGTAGTGGTGGGAGTACTCGAACATCGAGAGTTGCGGCTTCGCTCGTTACCAACAGCTTCACCGGCGCCAGTCGTATGGGGTCTCGGACTCGTGGCGGTTGGTGTCAGCGCGCTGTTCGTACTCGTGCTCGCGGCTCCGGCACTCGAGGTGCTCTGCGTAGGTGTGGTGGCGATCGTGATTCGCATCATGAGAGGGCGCGATCACGTGAGTCACGTCGCCGAGGTCCTCGGCGTGCCGCTCCTGGTCGGGCTCTTTGGGATCGCGGTCGCCCTTGGCACGCTCGGACGGGCGTGGTCGTATCCCGGGGTGACGATGTCGCACTTCAACGTCTGGGCGACCGGGGCTGTGTCAGCGCTGGCGTCGGTGATCTTCAACAACCTGCCAGCTGCCTCATTGTTGTCCGCGCACGCGCCGACTCATCCCTTCGCGCTCCTTATCGGACTCAATCTCGGTCCCAACCTCTTCGTCAGTGGTTCGCTCGCGTGGCTGCTCTGGCTTCGAGCCGCTCGAGTCGCGGGCGCAGAGCCTTCGATCGCTCGAGCGAGCACGCTCGGGCTGTGGGCGGTACCCCTCTCGGTCGCGGCCGCACTCGCCGCACTCGTCTATCTGGGATGAGACATCGGCGACTGAGGCCACAACCTCGGTTACAGCATTGTCTCGACGCGATTGCGCCCCTTTAGTTTGGCGCGGTAGAGCGCGTCATCGGCGCGCGCGATCAACGCCTCGTAACCTTCGCGAGGGTGCCGTAGAGCAACACCAACGCTGACCGTCACCGACGGCACGGCAGTGGTGAGTCCGCCGACGTGCGTACGGATCCGGTCGGCGGCGAGCATTGCGACCGTCACGTCTACTCCGGTGAGAAGCACGAGAAATTCTTCTCCACCGAATCGAAAGACGAGGTCCTCGGGGCGAACACTCTGGGTGATCGCGTGGGCTACCGCGCGAAGCACATGATCTCCACGCAGATGACCGAATGTGTCGTTGATTGCCTTGAAATGGTCGACGTCGATCATGAGGACCGCGACTTGGGAGGGTGACTTTCCGTCGTCAATCTTCAGGTGCTGCTGCATCAGGTCCTCAAGCGAGACCCGGTTGTACAGACCCGTGAGCGTGTCGTGAATGGCCTTGGTATGCCACGTGGCGCGCTCCAGATCCGCCGTGCGCAACAACACCTCGCGCTCGAGCCCGACCTCGACGAGTCCAATGATCTGATTGATGACGGCCATGGTTGGTTCATTGAGGACGCGAGGTTCATCAAATCCGAGCACGATGGCACCGTCGACGCGGCCGGGACGCGCATTGGGCGAACTCAGGGGAAGTATGAGCCGCCGGCCCTGGATGGGGGTGGCGCCCGAGAGTACGAGGGCGACGTCAGGCGTTGGTTCTTCGTCACGCCCCCCGTATGCGTCACTTCGATCAAAGCGCAGCGTCACGTTGTCCGTCGCGGCCCAGAGTTCGAGATACTCGGCCCCCAGAGAATGACTGGCCAGTCCCGCCAGGTGGGTCGCGATACCCGAGAAGTGTTGTTCTTTGACGAGGGTGTCGACCACGTCGTGCAGCGTCTGATTGGCGGCAAGTAGAAAGGCGAGACCAGGTTCGTCACGAGCTAAGAGGTGGATGCCACACTCGAGCTTCTCGAGCAGGTTGAAGAGTGGTTCGACGAGAGGCTCGGGCACAACTTGTCCGCGCCGTGGCGCCACGCGCTGTACGGGTAGTTCACGCAACTTCTGCACGGCGTGCGCCAGGATCTCGCGACTCGGCATGTACTGCTCGTGAAACGTCTTCACGCTGTCGAAATAGCCGAGTGATGTAGCGAAGAGTGACTCGACTTCGTCGCGACCGCCGAGGATGTCCGATGAGAAGAGGGTGCCCGATGTCTCTTCAAAACTAACGAACGATCCCGCGGAATGAAGGTACGGGGTGAAGACGAACTGCAGGGCGAGGTCCTCGAGTTCGAGTCGCCAATCGTGGTCTTCGATCCTCCAAAACTCGAGGGGCAATCCGCCGTGCACGATCAGTGCCTCACTGCGCTGGTGGGTCACGATGGCCGCGTGGCGATGCAGACCATTCGCAACCAAAGAAGGCAACGCTCCGATGACATCGGGCTCAGCGTGCGAGCAGATCAACCAACGGACGTTGCCAAGACCAATTATCGAATCGATCTTTCTGATCATGTCGCCACTGGTGAGAGCCGAACCGGGGTCGACGAGAACAGACTGCTCGCCCTGTTCGAGAAGGTACGAGTGATAGAGGACCGTGTTGTCAGATCTGCGTGCGCCTACCCACCAGACACGCGGCGCGAGTTCGACAGCCCCTGAGGCGTCGAGAAGATCTGAGACCACTTTGAACTCCCGTTGTCGACAGCACCGACCCCCAAGAATTTTTACTCTACAAGAAATCCATCGAGCACGATTTCTGATCGCCAGTGTCACATTGACCCGTGTCAGAAACGAAGAAACAATTGATGTTGTGAGACAAGTTGAGTGATTACTTCGTTAGCGAAACGTCACCGTCGTCGAAGTACGTTCCAGGCAAACGACTGGACGCTCTTGGACGGCGTCGTGTGATCCTCCTCGCGTGATGCCACAACCTCAAAGTGCGGGGCGAACAACTCGGCGATCTCATCGGCGTCGTGTCGCGCAACCGGCAGTCCAGAGCAGTGCGTGGGACCCGACGGACTGAACGTGGCAATGATGAGTATCGCACCACGCTCAAGTGAGTCTGTCGCAGTGCGCACATAGTGGCGTTGGTCTGACGCCGACACTAAGAAATGAAAGACTGCACGGTCGTGCCACGCGCGGTACCGACGCGACGGCGACCATTCGCGGATATCGCATGTCTCGTAGGTAACGGCGGTTACGGACGGCGATAGTCGCCGACGCACCGCGTCAAGTGCCTCGTGAGAGACATCGAGGAGGGTCACGTCACGCCATCCGCGTTCGATGAGATGGTCGACGAGTCGACCGTTACCGGCACCGATGTCGATCAGCGGATCATCAGGCGTGGACCACTGCGCCAAGAGTTCGAGTGATGTCGTCGGAACGGCCTGGAACCAACTCATCTCGTCGTCGGATTTCTGGGTGAAGATCGCGTCCCAGTGTTCGCGCGTGTCTGACATGGACCTAGGTTAGGGGCACCGTTGCACGCCACTTCACGCTGTAAGAGATCGACTGGAGAGTCCTCTCACTGGCCGTCAGAGTCAGTCAACACGTACGTGGCGTAGTTCACTGGTGGCGAAGACGACCAGAGCTGCGAGGGCGCAGAGCGAAGCGAACGCGAACGTCGCCCACGCACCAACTGTTGACCAGAGGACCCCTCCGACAATGGATGCGGCGACCAAGCCGACACTCAGGACCGTTTGAAGAAGACCGAAGATCCCCGCAGCCTGGGACTGGTCTGTGACGAAGCTCGCGACGAGCGCCCTGGACACGCTGTCCGTTAAGGCAATGTAGAAGCCGTAGACACCGAACAACACCCACGCACCGGTGAGCGAGTGGTTGAGGGCAAATCCCAGGTAGACACCCATGTAGAGGGTTATGCCAACTGCGTAGATACGCCGCGGCCCAAATCGATCAGCGAGCATTCCCGCCGGTGTGGAGACGAGGCTGTACACGAGGTTGTAGCAGATGTAGACGAGCACGACGAGTGAGAGGCTGAGTCCGATTGATCGAGCACGCAGTAGTAAGAAGCTGTCGGAACTGTTGCCGAGCGAGAAGAGTGCACTGACAACGAGGAAGACCTTCAGTTCTCGCGGCAGTGAGTGAAGGTCGAGCTTCGAAATCGCGACGCGGTTGGTGCTGCTCGCGGTCGCGTGCCTGACGCGAGGAGCAGTCGATTCGTGAACGAAAGCGGCCAGCACGACACCGATGACCGAGGGGATGATGGCGATGAACAGGATCGTGCGGATGCGGTCGACGAACACTTGCAGCAGAACCAGCGCGATGAGCGGTCCAATCACCGCACCGGCGCTATCGAGGGTCTGCTGGAAGCCGAAGACCAACCCTCTAGTCGTTGGGGTGGACGCTTCGAGCAGGAGCGCGTCACGCGCGCCGCTGCGTACGCCTTTACCGAAGCGGTCACACACTCGTGCGACAAAGACGAGGCCCCAGGTCTTGGAGAGCGCTATCAACACCTTGGCAATGGATGACGCGACGTAGCCGAGGAGGACGAATGGCTTTCTTCGGCCAATACGGTCCGACCAGTGACCAAAGAAGACCTTGAACAACGCAGAGCCACCTTCGGCGATGCCATCGATCAAGCCGAGAACAGCAACCGGTGCACCGAGCACGCGCGTGATGAAGATCGGAAGGAGCGGGTACAGCATCTCGCTCGCCACGTCGTTGAAGAAACTTACGGCACCGAGCATCCACACCGAGCCCGGCAGTCTCTTCATACCCGCCCTTCCTCTGAGCTGGTTCAACGAGTCCTTGTCCAACAATGACACGACTGTGTTCCATCGTAGGCATTGACGCCTTCGACGTGGGAGTGCCGCCTTTGTGGACCACACTGGCTACAACCAGGCTCGACGGCCTCGACGAAGATGCCTACCGTTACAATCAGGTGGTCATGGTTCTAGAGCGCGTGCAAGACCACCTTGGGTGTTTCGCCGAGAGAAATCTTTCGCGACCGTGCCACACCGAGCCCTCGGACCTCGCGTGGCGTCAGTCGCTCGACGCACGAGCGACAAAGGCGTAGTCGATGTCTCGTCGCCTCAGTGTCCTCGCGTCGTTCATCTTGATTCTTTTCGTCGTTGTTGCCGCGCAATCGATGAACATCCAGTTCTTTCGAGCCAAGGCGCTCGATGCATCGCCTATCAACCCGAGGGTCTTCGCCTCGTCCACAACCGCACCGCGTGGAGAAATCGTGGCTGGCGATGGCACGATTCTCGCGCGGTCAGTGCCGGTCGGGGGATCTCAGAACATCTACAAGCGAATCTACCCACTCGGGTCACTCACCGCGGGGGTGGTGGGTTTCTCCTCACCGAGTTATGGCACCTGGGCGCTCGAGGCGGAATACAACACGTATCTGACCTCACACGCACAGCCCGCACAGAGTTTCGCCCAGGTGCTCGCTCCGACCAGTGCCGCCGACAACGTGAACCTGACGCTGCAGCCCTCCCTCCAACGCGTGGCGCAAAAGTACATGGGGGGTCTTGACGGTGCGGCGGTCGTCCTTGATCCGCGCAATGGTGACGTGTTGGCGATGTATTCGAACCCCACGTACAACCCCACTCCGTTCACTTCGTTCAATTATCTCGTTGCCAAGGCTGCCTGGCTGAAGGACACCAAGAACAATTCGCACGGATTTCCACCGCTCGGACTGGTCGCGACCCAACAGACCTTCCCGCCAGGCTCCACGTTCAAGATCGTCACCACCTCTGCGGTGGTCGTCTCGATGCCGCAATTGATGATGAAGGTGTATCCAAAATTGCATTTCACCAAGTTGCCCAACACGAATAAGACGCTGTCGAACTACGCATCAGAACTGTGCGGCGGAACGATTCCCGAAATGCTGCCCCCCTCGTGCGACACGGGCTACGCGCTCGTAGGTCTTGACCTCGGTGGTACGAACCTTGCGAATGCTGCAGACAGCTACGGCTACAACGAGGTACCGCCGATCGACCTGCCCGGTGTTGCGGCGAGTTTCTTCCCCGCGGCTTCGAGTTTCACGTACAACCAGCCCCAATTGGCGTACTCGGCGATCGGCCAGGAGAACGTGAAGACGTCGACATTGATGAACGCACTGACCGCTGCGGCAGTGGCTAATGGCGGTGTGATGATGGCCCCGCACTTGATGAACTACATCACCGGCCCCGACGGGTCGATCGTGAAGCGCTACAAGCCCACTGTGTGGAAGACACCACTCACCCCGTCACAAGCCGCCCAGATCGTCCCTCTCATGGTCAATGTCGCTAAATACGGCACCGCAGCGGGTGTCTTCCCCCCGGGTGACGACGTCGGCGCGAAGACCGGTACATCCCAGGTGGGTAATGGCGTGCAGAATACCGATGACTGGATGATCGCCTTCGCGCCGGCGAGTCACCCCACGATCGCGGTGGCGGTCGTCATCCCCTTCCAGGTGACCTCGGCCACGGGTGCCTCGGTCGCGGGTCCGATCATGCGCTGTCTGGTGGAGGGCGCGCTCGCCCTGCAATCAGGACAGCCCGCATCAGGGACATCGACGACCTGCCCGAGTTGAACCGCTGACTCGTCTCTGCGAAGGTCGCGACCGGGTCTAACGCACCGCGAAATCGTCGGGGCGCATGAAAGTCAATATTTGGTTAACGAATCCTTATTCAGGAATTAGTTTGGGTTCGAGATCGTGGAGACTCGGTTGTTAGGATAGCTAGCGGACTAACGGGCCTTGTGACGCCGGAGATGTTCAGAAATCGAACAGAGATTGAGGTTATTTTGAACGTGCCGGATGACCCACACTCGGTAACCGCCGAGGGCGCATCGTCGGCCTCGTGGCGCAAGCGCCAAGGTACGAAGATCTCTATTCGCACGCAACGTCGAAAGTGGACCCACCGCGCCGACACGTGGGACCGTCATAACGACGTGGGCATGTCCAAGGTCGCGGCGAAGGCAATCGAGATGTCCGACGTGAAGCCGGGCATGGTCTGTGTGGACCTCGGATGCGGTGGCGGGCGCCTCGCGCTCGAGTTGGCTCGTCATGGCGCCACGGTCATAGGTGTCGACGTAAGCGACGCAATGGTCCAGCGCATGCAAGCCCAGGCGAAGAGTGAGGGACTTGAAACGGTGACCGGGATGGTGTCGCCCATTGAGCACCTCTCGCTGCCGGCGGGAACCGTCGATCTCGTGATCAGTAATTACGCGTTGCACCACCTTCTCGACACCGACAAGGCCAAGGTCGTGAACGCGGCCTACGGATGGCTTCGCCCCGGCGGCATCCTCGTCAATTCGGACATGATGCTCGGACGCGGTGCCACCGCGCAGGACCGTCAGGTGATAGCGAGCAAGATCAAAGTCATGGCGAAAAAGGGCATTCCCGGCTATTGGCGAATCCTCAAGAACGCGGGTCGGTACCTTTTCAGGGTGCACGAACGCCCCATCACCCCTGAAGCGTGGACGCGACTCTACGAAGCGGCTGGATTCAAGAATATTCAGAGCGTAAACGTCGTCTCCGAGGCGAACGTCGTCAAGGGCACCAAGCCGGCTCTTTAGCCGGTGGCGTCCGGGTCCCCGGGCGGACTGATCGTCGCGTCGTGAGCACGCCGCAAATGCCCAAAGCAACCTGTCATCGAGAATGGGGACCCGGCCTGCACGAGGACGGTTTCGGCCTCGGTCAAGATGATGAGGTCGAAAGTCTCGAGGGTTTCTCCACTTGGGTGAGTCGACTTTGCTCGCGGCCCAACGCCCGGATGTGGTGGATCATGGAAGGTGACGACGTACTCGGCGGCATTGCGTTACGCAGCGAGTCCAGCGACAAGGTTCCCCAGTTGGGACACGTTGGCTACGGCGTACGTCCGTCAGCCAGGGGACGTGGGGTTGCGACGTGGGCAATGGGTGCGATTCTCGTGCACGCACGGTCGGCGGGATTGGGCCGCCTGTTGCTCGTGTGTCTGGATGACAACGTGAACTCGATCAGGATCATCGAGCGATACGCGGGGGTCCTAGAGGGAGTCGTCGCTGAAGGTCACAGCCTCGTGCGCCGCTACTGGATTGAACTCTGAGCGAGAAGGGCCACGACCTCACGGCACCTCACTCGAAATGATCTCTCCCATGTGGCCGAGTGAACCGACGGTTGTCACCAACTAGTCGGCTGTCGCCCGCTCGTTGGACTCACCCGTCGGGACACGTGCCCGCCACCGGCGCGAGCGTGGCCTGGCTGGTGATGGTGGCGAGTCCTGCGACATCGCCCGCGACGCGCATCGCGGCCAGTGCGGACGTCGAGTGGCGCAGGTATCCATTGAGGAACTCGATGGTCACCCGGGTCACCACGTTCTGGGCGGGACCCGGGGGCACGTAGGCGCTGAGGTGGGTCTGTCCGATCATTGAGAGGTAGTACTTGGGTTGGGCGGCCTCGTTGTACAAGTGCACGCTGCAGGTCACCGGATTCATCGTGAGGTCGTTGGTGCCCTGGACAACGAGCAGGGGTGCGTTGGGCGTCGTGAAATACGAACCCTGGAACCAACTCAGTTCTGCCCCGGAGAGGATGATGGCGGCTTTCACCCGTGGATCGCGACAACACGTGTTGGCAACTGCGGCGAGGGCGACATCGCCACCATCGGACTGTCCAATGACACCAATCTCGTTCGGATTGATGAGTCCCGACAAGGTGCCGCTGGCTTGAGCACTGTCATCCAAGAGCGACGTGATCACGTAGCTGAGGTCCGCGGGATGATGAACGATGTCGCTGCGCACAACGCCTCCCGGGGCGTTTGGAGAGGTGAAGGGATAGGCGGGATCGGCGACGACGTAGCCCGCCGATGCCCACGAAGTCAGTAGTCGCGCGTACGCTTCGGGCGAGATATCAAAGCCCTGCGAGAAGACGACGAGGGGATAGGGCTTCGCATCGCGCAGGGGCGCTGCACCAGCGATACTCGTGCCACCGGGACTTCCCGACGTGGGATAACGCACGGTCGTGGGTAATGACCTCGCGGCGAGGCCGTTAGCCGCAGGCTCGTTGATGGTGATAGTGATCGATCCAACTGCGAAGGGGGCATGGGGAGGTGCGGTCGTTGAAGTCGAGCTTGAGCTCGAGGTGGGCGTTGAGGTTGCGGTGGAGGTGGGCGTCGAAGGAGAGAAGTGCTGCTTCACCGCTAAGACGGTGAGCACCACCAGCAACGCGACGAGTACCGCTACCACTCTCTGTCGGCGGCGCACGTTGACTCGGCGGCCGTGCCTCGGTGATGACATCGGCGAAAGCGTAGCAGCACGACCCTCGCGCGCGATCGCGGACCTCACGTCATTCACCCGTCGACGGTACAATTGTCCATCGATACGCACGCTCCTTCCTCCTTGGTGCTCGTAGGCACCGAACCGAAGGCGTCACCTCGATGGTGAGCGTACGAGCCCTCGTCGACGCAGACCTTGACGCAGCCGTTGCGCTGCACCTTGAGGTGCTGCACATGGAGTTCTTGTCGCGCTTTGGTCCTCGGTTCATGAGGATCTACTATCACGCATGGATCGTGTCGCCCGGCGCCATAGCGCTCGCAGCGGTTGACGAGAACAGCACACTGCTCGGCGTGCTGCTCGGTGCACATGACCCTGCACAGCACGTGCGCGCTATGGCTCGAGATCACGGTGTCGCCATTGGGGCGACGTTGGTTGGACGTGCGCTGACTCACCCTCGTCTCGCGAAGGACCTCATCGTGACGAGGGGCTGGCGTTACACGCGCGGCGTGGCTCGTCTCGTGAAGTCACGGTTGTCAAAGCGACCTGCGCCAGGCCCCGCCATGTCGGGTCCGGTGATCGGAGAGATCACGCACGTCCTCGTCGACCCATCCTCGCAAGGACGTGGCGTAGGTCGTGCTCTCGTGGAGGAATCGGTGCGACAAGCGCGTAGCGCGGGTGTGCAGGAACTGCAGCTCGTGACGCCACCCGACATGGCGGCACAGCACTTTTACGAGCGATTGGGTTGGATCTCGAGCGGTGCAATGCAGAGCAGAAGTGGCGAGAGTTTCCTGCGCTACCGCTTCACCCTCTGATCAGCGACGTGGTGGAGGTCCCTTGCGCGGAGGGGGAGGCGGTCGTCGCTGAGGTGGACCGGTGCGCGGATAATCGGGATGCCAGGAGGACCTGCGACGGATGGCACGCCTTCGAATGGCGCGTCGTCGTGCGACGCCGAGCACGACCAGCGTGAGCGCGATGAGAAGGATGAGCAAATACTCAGCGTAGGTGCGCGCGTGACCACCCAAGAGCCCGGGCGCCTGGGTCGTCGTTGTGGCGGGCACGGTGGTCGTTGTCGAGGTCGTTGTGGTTGTCGTCCCGGGGGTGGTACCTGCGGCGAAGATCTGTGCCGCAAGTTGTGCGGCAGCACAGTTGGCCGTCGGAGTAGCGGTGACGAGCAGTGGTAGCTGTGGGGCCTCGGGTAGGTCGAAAAGGGTCGTAGGGATCGCGTCGGCCATCACTGTCTGGCCCGCGACATTCGGGTGCAGATGATCGGGGTTGAAGTAGGGGGCAAAGGGGGTCGCAGATTGGCAACTGCCGTTGTAGACGTTAGCCATCACGGCATTCAGATTAAGAACGCCATCGAACCCTGAGCCCGGTGACAGCATCCACGTATTGACCGCGCTCAGTATCGCCTGCTCGCTCGGGAACCAGTTCTCGGCGAGGTCGTGGTCAGCTGCCGTCGACGTGGCACGAGGCAGAAGTGTGATGCCGTACACCTTGATTCCGCGCGCGTGTGTGGCCGCAATGACTTGACGCATACCCGCCTCGATGCTCGGCGCGGTGCCGTAGGGAGGGATGGGATGCGCTTTGACGCCACCGGCGCCGAACCAGATGTCGTTCGTGCCGAGTAACAGGACCACCGCCTTCACACCGGGCAACGTCAGTGCGTCGTTCTGCAGACGCGTGACGCCCGGCAACCCACCCCCAGTCTTGTCGAACGAGGCTTGTGGCGGAAAGGCCGTCAGTGTGTTCGCCGCGATGCCTTCATTCACGACCGACATCTGCTGGTTTGCTGGGAGTCGGCTGATGCGCGACTGCAGGGCGTCAACCCAACTGAAACTGTTGTTCGTATACCCGTAGCCATCGGTGATCGAGTCGCCGAAGGCGACGATGGTGCCTTGGGCCGGAGACCCACCAACCGCAATGGCCGAGAGCCACCGCATGGTCCAGTTGGGCAGCCGTGGGTCGAAGTTGGGACTCGAGGGAGTCTGTGTGAGATTCCCAACACCATTGTCCGTGGCGTAGGAATCAACGCGTCCCTGACAGCAATAGTGGACGCTCACGGTCGCTGAACCACTCACCGCAATGCTGATCGCGAGCGATTCACCCGCGTGTACCGTCATGGCCACGGGGTCACTGGTGACTCGAGACCCTGGAGCGATGGTGACGCTCGGACTGTTGTTGAAGGTCATGGGGATGAACGTTCCCGGTGTCACCGTGGCGCCAGATTGCTGTACGCCGACCGTTACTGCGCTGAACGTGGTTGCGGTCGTGCTCCAAAGGTTCGAGAATGTGAACCTGAGTGAACTTCCCCCGACGGCGACGGTGGCAATGTCGCGCGTGGTGGAGTTGGACGTGACGCCGACCGCGAGATCGGTTGGCGAGGTCCAGGTTGTCTGCCAGGCAGGAGCGGCGCTGGTGGCGGCCGAGGCGGAGGTATTTAAAGTCGCCGCCCACCCAATCACGGTGACGAGTAGCGCGACCAAGCGAACGATCTGTAACTGACCACGGTGGGGGGTCATTGAACTACGACCACGCTCGCCACGATGCCCCAATCGTGGAGCGGTGAACGAAGCACCGCGCCTCGATTGTAAACCTTGATTCGCCACGACCACTTCCTACTTCGTGCGCCGATAGCGACGAACTGACGAGGCGGTGGCGCCACCGACAAGTGTGCGTCGCTTCATAGATAGTCAATCCTACCGGCACCCACTGCGCTGGACTGACTCGTATCGACGCCTTCATCTCGCCGTCTTCGTTGTTGACCCTTGTTCGTGACACATCGGTGGCACTGGCGTTTATCACCTGGTGCCACCGATGTGTCACCCGCTGGTTCGTTACGTGGGAGGCAACGAGCGGGTCTGCGGAAGGGTCGAGTTGGCTAGGCCGCCAACTCGAGCTTCGGTGACGCCACGAGCGCGGCGTCGCCGGTCGGAGACTCGACACTGGTAGCCAGTGCCTCGTATGCGCGCTCGTATCTCAGTCCGATGACCAACGGAATGACTGCGATCGCGATGGCGAGGATTGCGAATGGAATGGTGAGTAGGGCAATGATCATGTTGACTTCGTCAGCGTGTCTCTCACACTGACTTTCTCCTTGATTCAGTTGTACCGGGGTTTAATTATCGAACGGTAAAGGGCTGAACATTTGACGGATAATTCGATGCTCGGTCTCGCGCCACGTCGCTAGCCACACGTGACGCGATGACCGATGAGTGCCCGAGTTGACGTCATTAGGCTTCGAGCATGGACGCACCTCGGATACTTGTGGTTGATGACGAAGTACCACTGCGCGCCCTCGTTCGTCCGTATCTTGAAGCCGAAGGATACGAGGTGGTCGAAGCGGCTACCGGCCCCGCGGGACTCTCCCTTCTCGAGGCGGGTGACATTGACCTGGCGATTGTCGACGTGATGTTGCCCGGGTTTGATGGCATCGAGTTGGTGAAGCGAGCGCGCGTCACCTCCGACATCCCAATCATCCTGCTCACCGCGCGTCGAGAGGAGGGCGAGCGGATCGCCGGCCTTCGTCTTGGCGCCGACGACTACGTCACTAAGCCGTTCTCCGTGCCCGAATTGGTCGCGAGGGTGTCGGCGCAACTGCGTCGAGCGAAGGTTCTCGCCGAGAGCGACGAGGAAGTGCTTCAGCTTGGCACGATTGCAATTCATCCTTCGTCGCGAACGATCACCGTCGACGGCGTCGGGGTTGAACTGACTCGACGAGAGTTTGATCTTCTTCTGGCATTGGCGCGTCACCCGAACCGCGCCATCAGCCGCACCGATCTGTTGCGCGAAGCGTGGCCCACAACCTACGTCGTGGAAAAGACGGTAGACGTCCATCTGGCCGCGCTTCGCAAGAAGATCGGACCTGGGCTCAACGTCACGTCGCTTCGAGGAGTCGGATATCGCTTGGAGACCTCGTGAGTGCACCGGCCTCCGCGAGTCTTCGAACCAGAGTCATCGCGGTCGGTGTCGCTACCACCATCGTTGCACTGATGGTCGCGTTCTTCATCGTTGGATCACTGGGCTCTAAAAGCAACACGAAGAATCAACTCATTGAAGACACCGCAATCGCAAAGGTCTTGGCGAGCAATGTGGGCAGCCCACCGCAGGCCGCAAACTTGAGAACGTTCCATCAACTTCTCATTGCCGAGAAGCAACACGTGACGGTTCGAACTGCGGCCGGGACCTTCTCGCTAGGCGTGCCCATTGAAAGAGATGTGACGGCGACACGAGCGTCAGTGCCGATAGCGGGCGGCACGCTCACGGTGACGAGCGCGCTCGACACGAGCCTCGATCCCCCGATCGAGTTCGTCTACGTTGCGCTCGCGGTCCTGCTCGTCGTTCTCGCCAGTGTTTCCATCGCGGACCGCACGTTGAATCGTGAGACACGCGAACGAGTGGATCAGGCGGTACGTGCCGCCGAGCGCGTCTCGCTCGGGGATTTTTCAGTCCGCGTCGGCGGTGGCGGCCCGGAGCCGATTGCCCGTCTCGGGCGCGCTTTTGACACCATGGCGGCACGACTCGAATCATTCGATCGCGATCAACGAGAATTTCTGGCTGACCTGGCGCATGAGGTCGCGACACCCATACAGGCATTGTCGGGTTTCGCACAGGCGGTCATCGATGGGACCGTAGCGAAGGACGTGGCCCAGTCAATGATCGAGAGCCAGACCGGTCGCCTCTCGGAATTGTTGGACGAACTCACACAACTGAGAAACATCGACACGCCCTATGGTGCGCAGCTCGAAGACGTTGACATCGAGGAAGTCTGCCGGTCTCTTTACCAGGAGTTCATAACGACCGCCCAGGAATCGGGTGTGGTCCTCAACTACCGGTGCGAGCACATGTCGCTGCGCACTGACCAGGGACTCGTCGAGATGGTACTGAGAAACTTCTTGACGAACGCCTTTCGCTATACCCCCTCAGGCGAGAGTGTGAGTCTGCGCGGTGAGATGGTGCACGACCGAGTGGTGTTGTCGGTGTCAGACACCGGCCCGGGTATCGCCCCCGAGCACCAGCAGCGTATCTTTGACCGTTTCTACCGGACCGAAGAAGCGCGCGACCGCATCAGTGGTGGTACCGGTCTCGGACTCACGATTGCGCGTAGTGCCGCCTCCAGCCTCGGAGGCCATATAGAGCTCGACAGCACTATTGGTCAGGGCAGCACTTTTCGCTTGGTCGTTCCGGCTCGTCACGGTGCGCACGCCACGAGCGAAGTGACCACGGGTGGTGATGCGAAGCGTGGCCTCGAGTCCTAGACCCAGGGGTCCGGAAGTTGCGCTACTACGTCAGACGTAGTAGAAACTGCTCATGACCGAAAATCAGCAACACGGGTTGCGCCGACCCAATGATCCGCCGATGCTGCTG
Source organism: Acidobacteriota bacterium (assembly GCA_019352095.1). Lineage (GTDB taxonomy): Bacteria > Actinomycetota > Acidimicrobiia > Acidimicrobiales > RAAP-2 > RAAP-2. The sequence goes on along the minus strand of JABBNY010000001.1, from coordinate 3,753 downwards.
CTCACGAGCTTGGCGTCGGGCCCGAAACACGGTTACGCCCTCTTGAAAGACGTCGAAGACTTTGCGGGCGTGACCCTCAGTCCGGGCACGCTCTACGGCGCCATCACTCGACTCGAGGAACTTGGGCTCATCGAGCCTCTGGCCGGCGTTGATCGTCGCCGACCTTATCGGATCACAGCGTCAGGGGCGGCGACGTTGCGTGAGGCAACGACTCAAATGCGTCGACTCGCAGAGGTCGGCACAACTCGACTTCGACTTATTGGTGGGTTCGCATCGTGAAGCGCGAACACGATGTGCGGGCACTATTGCGCTGGTACCCCAAGGACTGGCGCGATCGCTATGGCGAAGAATTCGTGGCGCTCGTGCACGACAGCGTTGGTGAGGGCACGATCACCCTTTCGCTTCGACGATCGATCGCCATCTCGGGACTACTCGAGCGAAGTCACCACTCGGGATTGATCGGCGAGCGAAGCACGGTGCCTGTGCAGCGACGCACCGGATCACTGGTCGTACTGGTCGCGTGGGCGGTCATGTCCGTGGGTGGCCTGAGTTTGTTCAAGAGCGCCGAGCATTTCTCGAACGCCCTGCCCACGAGTGCACGCACCGTACCCCAGGTCGCGTACGACGTGGTCGCGGCGGCGGGGATACTTGGATCCCTGCTGGTCGTGATCGGAGCGGGCATTGCGATGCCAGCGCTCATTCGGTTTCTTCGAGGAGGTGGGTGGCTTGACGTGCGCAACGTCTTTGCTGGCCTAATGCTCACCGGCGTAGTGCTCGCAGGAGCGACCATCGGTCTTGGCATTTGGGCGCACCATTTAACGTGGGCCCAGAGAAACGGGGCGGATTCCTTGTACGCTGCCGCGTTTGTTCTCTACGTATTCGAGGTGGTTGTGAGTATCGGCGTCGCGATACGAGCCACGATTGTCGTCGTTACCAAGCTCGATCTCAGCCCTGGGGTGTTGCGATCAGAGAGCATTGTGGCACTGGGGGTGTGCGCCGCAACGCTCGCGGTTGCCGCAAGTTCTGTTGTGTGGTGGTTTCAGATGAGCCTTCACGCCCCGTGGTTCTTGCGAGGGACAGTCCCGGGCGTGGCGGTGTCGCCCTGGTCGATGCCGATGATCGTGGCGTCGAGCATCATGCTTGTCGCCATGACGGGTGCCCTCTTTGGCGCCTCGCGGGTTGCAGTTAGCTATCGACGAGCGCATTAGAGCGAACAAGCACACTACGAAATTATCGATTCTTGTTCGCCGAGATCGAGCCCCTTTGGCCCATTGTTCCTGACGGCTTCTCCTCGAGTTCATGACCGATGACAAGTACGCGGCGGTTCGTGCTAGCGACGAACCAAAATGCGTGCACGAAGCACATTATGTCGCTGGCCCCTCTTCGTGGCACTGATACGAGATAGACCGGTGAGCTCGAATACTCGCTGGAAGAGGACTTTTGACCCGTTGGGGTCCGTGTTATGACGGAACCAGAAGGCCGGTGATGGAGGATTGTCATGGATGAGCCGTACTGGCGTCGTTTGACGGCAATCGCAACCGTTCTTGTCGCTCTCGCACTGGTCGGGGGCGTGTTGATCTATACGCTGCGCACCAGCGCTTCGGTTCCGTCGGCGCCCCAGTCGGTGCATGCGGTAGCGGGTGACGGGTTTGCGAAGGTGCGCTGGTCGCCGCCTCACTCCAATGGAGGAGGGTCGATCATCAGTTATACCGCGACGTCACAACCGGGCGCGAAGTCGTGCACCACAACGGCGGCGTCGTGCACAGTGAAAGACTTGACTAACGCAATCTCGTACACGTTCAGTGTCGTAGCGAAGAATGCGGCGGGAGAGAGCCCTGCGTCGCTCGCCTCAAATGCCGTGACACCCGCGGCGGCGCTCTCGGCGTGCTGGTCACTCGACACCTCTCCAATCGTTGCACTGGCGCCCGCGGTGCGGGCGGTGGTGACCCAGTACTACGTCGCCAAGCGCCTTGAGCCCGTCACGTTCTACAAGAACCAGGAATGGGTACTGGATGTGTCTCAACAGGCAAAGGGAGTCCACTACTGCGCGAATGCCGACGGCTCCAAGAGCGGGTACGTTGGCTCGGTGCCGGCCAACGCGCTCGCGGCGGTGATGGTTGAAGCAACGCATAAGCCGTATCCAGTTGTCGGATCCCCTACCCATTTTGTGACGGTGGCGAAGTTGACGACTGGGTGGACGGTTGTAAATGAAGGGACAGGCCCGTGAAATGACGCCGACGATTCGCGTGGGTTCACACGTGGATGGATCGTTGTAGCCGAGATGCTGGGGGTCTTCGAACTGTTCGACGCCGGCGTCAATTCAATGCGGGCGAGGGCGTCAATGGGCCACGAGTCAAGGATTTTGGCATCCTGTCACGTAACCTGAGGGTCAGCGAAAATGCTCTGGACGTGT
>JABBNY010000001.1:0-1330 GCA_019352095.1 Acidobacteriota bacterium | reverse complement strand
GTGTCCAGGTTGAGGGCCAAGGGGCGACGCGAGGCGAGAAGACGCCATCACAGTCGATGTTGGGTCGCTGGTGTGCTAATCAAAGAGCGTGAATAAATCCAAAGTGCCGGAGGGCGACACGCCCGCGCGATTGATCGACGGGAGGATTGCGGAGTTGGGTGATTGGCGAGGTGAAACCCTCGCCCAAATCCGGGCTCTGATTAAACAAGCTGACTCTGAAGTTGTCGAGGAGTGGAAGTGGGGAAACCCGGTGTGGTCTCATGACGGGATCATCTGCACGGGCGAGGCGTACAAAAAGGTGGTGAAGATGACGTTCGCCAAAGGTGCTTCGCTGGAGGACCCTTCCGGACTGTTCAATTCCAGTCTCGAAGGCAACGTCCGGCGCGCCATTGACGTTCACGAAGGTGAAGTGATTAACAAGAGGGCGCTCATCGCCCTCATCCGTGCGGCTGCGAAATTCAACGTTTCGAGTCGCAAGAAGTGATTCGTAGGTCCCACGAGGGTTGTACGAGAAAGTCCCAGAGAGCCTCGTGGCGACGTCGACTCAGCGTGCGCGCAGGGACGTGATGGTCGTCGGCCTGGATCAATGAGTGTTGGGACCCCAGGTGGTTTCGTTCGTGGGGCCACGAGGTATCGTCACGTTGACTGACCTCGAGATCGAACTTCTGGCGGCCGAGGCTGGAAGTGAAGTGCTTCGAAGAAAGTATGGCTCAGCGCTCGTGCGCATCACGAAGACGTCGCTCGATTTCGCAACGGACGCCGACGTCGATGCCGAGAACTCCATCGTGGAGGTCATCCGCGCATCTCGTCCCAGCGACCGGGTCGTTGCCGAGGAATCGGGGAGCACCGGTGACGCCTCATCAGATCGAGCGTGGTTGGTGGATCCGCTCTGTGGGACACTCAATTTTGCCGCCCACACCCCTCTGGTCGCGCTCAACGTTTCATTGATGGATAGGGGGCAATCGATTGTGGTGGTGTGCGCCGATCCACTCGCTCGAGAGTTGATGTGGACTGATGGTAGTGCTGCCGTGCTGCACACCGGTGGCCACGACCAGGCGCTACAACCTTCCTCTAATTCGAAATTGGTCGATATCAACCTCGATGGACCGTTCCCCAACTCCTCCTGGTTTCGAGCGATTGATCTCCTGGGTGAACCCTCCTTCAGCGCAGCGTTCCGGCCTCGCGTCTCTTCTACGTCGCTGGCGTTGGCGTGGGTGGCAGCAGGTCGTCGGGCCGCTTACGTGACTGATGGGAGCGTACTCAACAGCGTCCACTTGTTGTCAGCCAGACAAAATGATGACGGCGCAGACACTCTCGCTGATGACCTAGC
>JABBNY010000187.1 GCA_019352095.1 Acidobacteriota bacterium | reverse complement strand
ATCGTGTTCATTGTTGAGGCCACCGCTGGACTGAGTGCCTGACGCTTGGCGCTCGGCGGCGTCGCCTTCGTCGTTCCGTTTGCGTAGACGTAGCCCCGCACCAACTTCGGTTGAACGAATACTCCGCCGTTAGCCACCGTGTTGTAGGCGTCGAGTACTTGTATGGGCGGCACCGCGTCAACTTGACCAATGGGAAGCGCCACTTCGTCACTGGTGTACCAGTTCGACGCGTTGACGAGTAGACCGGCCGTCTCGCCCGGATAGTTAAGCGAAGTCACTTGACCAAAACCCAGTCGCTGAACCTGGGCGAGTAGTCCGGCCTCGCCTACGAGCTTGCCAATCTCGTAGGTACCGATATTTGAAGACTGCGCGATCACTTGGGTTGCGCTCAAATGTTCGACCCCGTGTATTTCCGCGTCGTGAAAGAGTCGACCTCCCACAACGGCCGAGTAGGGAACAGTAAAGATCGACTTCGGAGTGATCAGACCAGCCTGGAGTGCGGCGGAAAACGTCACAACCTTGAACACTGAACCTGGTTCGTAGGCTTGGCTGAACGGCAGATTGTTGATGGTCTCGTCAATGCCAGGTACGCCGACCGATTTTCCCCACGAGGGTATCGGCCCCAAGACACCGGGATGGGATTTGGTATTGACCAACGATGCGTCCGCGAGGATCTCACCGGTCTTCACGTCCATGAAGATCGCGTCAGCGCTGACGCCGCCGCTGCTCTTCAATTCGGTCGCGAGAGCGCGCTCGGTGACGAACTGCAATGAGGAGTCGATGGTCAGCTCGAGGCCCACGCCGGGCGTCGCCTTTCTGATGACCTTGCTGACCGAGCTCGGAAGGCTCACCCCCGACGATGAGACGAACTCTCTCGTGATGCCGGTCTGGCCGGCGAGCTGCTTTTGATACTGGTATTCGAGGCCCGCCGATCCCGCACCTGAGGCGTTGGTGCCTCCAATGAGCGATTGACCGAGCGTGCCATTGGGATAGCTACGGACCGACGAATCCTGGACCACGATTCCCGGGAATGCCGCTGCGGCCAGTTTTCGACCATCGGTGAGGTCGAGTTTGTTGTTGACGATAACGTAGCCGTTCTTCTCCGAGAGCAACCGCGTGAGCTTGCCCACGGGCACTTGCACCAGTGCCGACATCGCGCGTGCCTCTTGGGCCGCGTGGGGTATCTGGAAATCGTCCGCGATCACGAGCGACGTTGGCCTTGAGATGGCGAGAATCTGGCCGTATCGATCGTAGATACCCGCGCGCAGTGCCGTTGTGGTCAAGTTGACGCGGACCTGCGCCACGGAGAGCTTTGAATACCGAGCGTGGTCGGCAATCTGGATCTGGAAAAGACGAAGGGCGAGAAGAACGAAGCAGAGGATGAACACCGCGCGAAGCAGGTTCAGTCGGCGTGCGCCACTGGGGGCAGCGACTCTACGAGGTTGAGCGCGAGTGCGGGCGTGGGTCGAGGTGTTGTGTGTGCTCACCGATTCGTCCTTGATGTGACCGGTGCATAACCTGAGAACTTCGGCAGCGGCAGGATCGCATCAAGCGACGTAGACGGGACTTGCGTCACGGAAACTGGGTCAACCAAATGCAGCGCACCCGCCTGGGAGGCAATCTGACTGGGCGCCGAGAGGTTGGTCAGTGTGCCTACCCGAACCGCGTAGGTCGATTGGTCCTGCAACAGTTGACTCTGGAGTTGATGGAGCTGGATTTGTCGCTCCGCCACGAACATGCTGCCCGCAAGCGACAGCACCAGAGCAACAGCAACCACCACCACAGACTTTCGCTGCACTGTGGCGCCGCGCCACACCGAGGCCACTGCACGACGTCGAGGTGCCCGTTCTTGGTGGACAGGGGTTCGCGTCGCGGGCCGTGAGGCGGTGCGCGGGCGTCGCCGCGTGTCTACGCGTCGAGGGAAGCTAATGACGCTCATGGGGCCACCTTGCGCGCAATGCGTAGGCGAGCTGAACGCGCTCGAGGATTGCCTTCTATCTCGTGCGAACTCGCCAATTGAGCACTGGCCTTGAACACCTTGACCCGCTGGATGGCACCGCAGACACATCCCAGTTCAACCGGGCACCTGCAGCCACCTGTCTCAGCCTCGTGCAGCAGCGACTTGACGACACGGTCTTCACCTGAATGGTAGGAAATCACGGCCACGACGCCACCCACCGAGAGCACGTCCAGAGCCGCCGAGAGGCCCGTCGCAAGTTGCTCCTCCTCGGCGTTCACCTCGATGCGCAGCGCCTGGAAGACACGGGTCGCGACGTGACCACGACGACGTGCTGCCATGGGAACCGCGCGTTCGACGGCTTCAGTCAACTCGGCGGTCGTCTTGGGCTGACGCTCGATGACGATTTTGGCGATGGAACCCGCGAAACGCGTTTCACCGTTTGCACGAAGAATTCGGGCGAATTCGTGCTGATCGACGTGGGTGAGGAACTCTGCGGCCGTCTCGCCCTTGGTTGGGTCCATGCGCATGTCAAGAGGTGCGTCTGCGCGAAAGGAGAAACCTCGACTTGATTCATCTAGTTGGTGCGACGAGACGCCCAGGTCCATGAGCACCCCAACGATTGGGTCACCGTGGACGAAGTCGTCGTTGGACTCCACGACGTCGAGGAGCTGCGCGAAGGTACTGTCCACAATGAGGACCCGGTCGGCGAAGCGCGACAACGTTTGCGCGGCGGCAATCCTCGCTTCGGGGTCTCGATCGATGCCAAGGACGCGCAGGTGAGGTGCGTTGGCGAGGATTGCGGCGCCGTGCCCCCCTCCGCCCAACGTGGCGTCGACAATCACGCCAGCCGGCAGGCTGGAGAACAACTCGACAATCTCATGCTCGAGTACTGGTTGGTGGTAATTGTCCTGGGCCATCTGCAGCCTTTCAATCGTTTGGTGGCTCGAAATGGCGGAGGAGGACTCTCGACCCAACTTCACGATTGCCAGGCTGCGCATGGTCCGCGGCCGGTACTGCTGATCAACTCCAATCACTAATTGCTGCCTTGCTTGAACATCTCCTCGGCGGAGTTCACTTCTTGGGCGTAAATGGTGGGATTCCAGAGTTCGACGTGATCGAGCATCCCCACGATGAGTACGTCGCCCATCAGTTGGCCATAGTCTCGAATCGCGGCGGGCAGGGCGAATCGCCCCTGCTTGTCAAAGTCAACGTCCGAAGAATTCGCGGCCCAATAGCGGGCCTGGCGACGACCAAGTGCCCCACCATGACGACTCTCCGAAAGGAAGTCTTCAGTCTTTCGCGCGAATTCGCCCGGTGTCCACAGCGCAACGCAGCCCTCCGTGTTCGGACTGAGATGACCACCGCGCTCGAATTCGGAGCGAAATTTCGCGGGCAGGATCAATCGACCTTTGGCGTCCAGCGAATGCTGAAACTGACCCACAAACCCGAGCATCAACTACTCCTTCGACGGGATCACCACTCTCCCCCACTTCTTGACACATTACACCACTCATCTCCACTTCATGGAAGATTTGTACCCTTTTGGCCGTTTTTTGATGCGCCAAGGTGCCTACGAAGAATCCGGGCGGTGGGCGCCCACGGTTCGACGGAAGAATATGGAGTGAACTTCGGACCGGCTCGCGGCCCGCGCGTAGATAAGTGACCTGGTCAGTCCGTCATCAGTGACTGGCGGACTTGCCACGGGCCGCTCATCGCGACCAAGGTCTCCAGCAACTCTTCGGGGTTGTCGACGCCCAGTGTCGAGAGCACGTGGTGATCGAGCGCCTCGAGAATGCCAGAGGGCGGATCGCGAAGTAGATCAACGATCGTGGATGATGAACTTGCGTGAATCACCGTTGAGACGAAGATGCCTTCACGAACGCGCCATTGAGTGAGGCCAACGGCTTTTCGATCATGGACGAACACCTCACCCGGTCCTCGGCCTGCGAAACAGACGACGCGCAACGCGGGCTCACCCTCGAGTGAGCCTTGGTGTACGCGCGCGGCGCCCTTTACGTAGGGATCAAGCGCCTGTCGCCACCTTTCCCCGGATCGAATGGAACTGACGTGCACGTCGTGAGACCAGCGCTCGTCACCTTGAGGTATCCACCAGTCAATCCAAAGGTCGCCGGGTTGGAGCAACACAAGTCCGCCGCCGCCGCGACGTCGACGCAGCGCCAGTGAACCCAATCGGTCCAGGTCGAGGACGTTGACTGACTGACTGCTCCCGAGGACGAGCGTCGGCTGGTCGAGACGCAGCACGAACATCGTGGCTTGGCACAACTGACGAACTACGTCGTAGTCGTAGAGGTTCCTTACCTCAAGATTCACGAGGCACGCGGAAGATACGGAGCCCAGAGCGGATCGGGGTCAGGTACGTGACGCCACCGCCACCAGGGGCCGTCGGGAACGCGAGGTTCAAAGTGCATCCGCCAGCCAATCTCCTCGAGGAGGCGGTCACCCTTTTGCATGTTGTGGCGCCGACACGCGGCGACGACGTTCGTCCATTCGTGTCGGCCACCGCGGCTCCGGGGCACGACGTGGTCAATGGTGTCGGCGTGTTCCAAGCAATAGGCGCAGCGAAAGCTATCTCGCAACAACAACGAGCGTCGCGTCAAAGGCGGGGTGCGCACTTTGGTGGGCAGCTTCACCATCTCATGGAGGCGAACAATCGACGGAATAGATACGGTCACCGATGCGGAGCGACACACTGCGGGCTCGTCGGGTGTCACAATCGGCTCAGCGCGTCCCGCGAGCATCAAGACGACCGCCCGCCGCTCACTCACCAACTGGAGAGGTTCAAACGTCGCGTTCAACAGGAGTACTCGCCCCATCTGATGAATTTACCGCCCCTCTCGCTGTCGAATCGACCACTTCGCCGCATCGATCATGGCCGCCGGGGTCGGTCGAAGATTGCTCGAACCGCCAAGTGTCGTCATTCGAAATTCCCAATACTCCCTCGAAGGAAGTGGGAGGAACGGTGCCGTCCTCCACCAGTGTCTCGAGCGCAACTTCCATCCCGCGCGCACGAGCAGTACCGCATCAAGGGGGTGCGCAACGAGATGACGCCCGAGACCTGGAGCCCAAAAGCGTCTCATCGTGCCCCACCTCGCCAACCAACCATTGCGGCGCCGAGAATCGGCCCGTCCGCGCCGAGATCAGACCTCTTGATCTCAAGATGCTCGCTGTAGCGCATCATTGCTACGTCGCGCGCTGCCTTATTCGCTGTTTCGAAGAACTCATCGCCGAAGCCAAGTGCCACTGATCCCGCGATGAAGCACTGGGTGAAGTCGAGCACTGAACTGAGAGTGCCGACAGCGCGGCCAACCAACGTGGCGCAACGATGCCGCACTGTCTCGTCGGCGAACTTCGCTGGCTGTCCCGTCATGTCCTCAATGGCCCAACCCGAAGCCTCCGCTTCCAAACAGCCGTGGCTACCGCACGAACACAGTCGTCCGTCGGGGATGACATTGAGGTG
>JABBNY010000186.1 GCA_019352095.1 Acidobacteriota bacterium | reverse complement strand
CTTCCGATCTATCCACCCCGACGCATTCGTCCACCCCGACGCCGTGGTGATCGGTGACGTTCGCATTGGAGCAGACTCGTCGATTTGGCCGAGCGCAGTTCTGCGTGGGGACTACGGCACGATCATCGTCGGTGAACGCACCTCCATTCAAGACGGCGCCGTGGTACACGCGGTGGCGCAATACGCCACCGTCATCGGCAACGACTGCGTCGTAGGTCACCTCGCACACCTTGAAGGTTGCACCATCCATGACCGGGCCCTCGTAGGTAGTGGCTCGATTGTCCTGCACGAAGCGAACGTTTTCAGTGGCGCCACCGTTGCGGCCGGGGCGGTGGTGAGGAACCGAATGGACGTTCCCGCGAACGCCCTCGCAGTAGGCGTTCCCGCCCAGATCAAGCCCGACGCGAGCTCCGAGGAACTCATCAGCGCGTCAGCGGCACTGTACGTGCAAAATGCACGCCGTTACAAAAAGGAACTTCGTCAGATCTAGGAGTTGGACACGTCAACGAGCCGCTCGAGGGCCGTCCTCGCACGTCCGCTCACGACACTTTCGCTCGCCAGGTCGAATCCTTCGCGCAACGTTGCACTGCGCCCTGCGACCATGAGTGCAAGCGCGGCGTTGGCGCAGGCAACATCAAAGACGGGGCCAGGCTTCGCGTCGAGGAAGTCATGGACCACCTTGACATTGTGTGAAATGTCGCCCCCTCGGATCGAAGCGACATCGTGACGTCGTCCCAGTTCGCCAGCGGCGTCCAGACGTTGGATGCTCACCCCCTCAGGAGTAATTACGTGCAATGTCGAGTCTGCGCCGAGCGAGAGCTCGTCTAGGCCATCGTCGGCGTTCACCAAGATCGCGTACTTGATGCCTCGCGTGTGCAGCACGTGCGCCATGTGCTCCAAGAGATGACGCTGCGCCACGCCGATAAGTGAGCGTTCGACCTTGGCGGGATTCGCCAGAGGTCCGAGAACGTTGAATATCGTACGAAACGAGAGTGCCCGACGTATCGGGGTCAAATAGCCGAGTCCGTGATGGAAGGTCGGAGCGAACAAGAATCCAATACCGGCTTCGTCCAGACAGAGTCGAACGACCTCGGGACTCGGATCGAGACGAACGCCCAGTGCTTCGAGTACATCGGCTGAGCCCACCGACGACGACGCTGCACGGTTGCCGTGTTTGGCGACGGGAACGCCACATCCCGCGACCGTGAGCGCCGCCATGGTCGAGATGTTCACCGTATGCAACTGGTCACCACCGGTTCCGACGAGATCTATGGCGTCTCCGGTCACCGACAATGTCTTCACTGACGCCATCATCGCGTCAATGAAGCCTGTCATTTCATCAGGCGTTTCTCCCTTGGCCGTCAGCGCCGTGAGAAAGCTAGCGATGAGCACACCCTCGACCTGGCCATCGAGAATGGCGGCGAGAGCGTCGCGCGCCTGCGTACGCTCGAGATTCGTGCCACGCACGAGCGGATTGAGAACGTCGCGCGCAAACGTGGCGTTGCTGTTGGGTTCGAGACCGTTCGACATAGAGACAAGTTAGTCGTGCACTGCGCATTGAGTCGTGCAACTACGATTCTCAAATGGCGTCAACCTATCTGGACAGCATCGTCGCGTGGCACCGTGCACGTGCACAGCGTGACACGCGGTCCTGGCGTGAGCGACTAGAGGTCGTCAAGCATTCCGGGGTGTCGCTGTATGAAGCACTTCGTTCGCCCGAGTCACCCGACATCGCGGTTATTGCTGAGATCAAGCGACGTTCACCTTCCAAGGGCTGGCTAGGAGAGCATCTGGACGCGTCCCAGGTGGCGCTGGCCTACGCCGCCGGCGGCGCGCGCGCTCTCTCGGTGCTCACCGACGGCCCCCACTTCGCTGGATCGATCAATGATCTACGTGAAGCGCGATCAGCGGTTTCGCTACCGATCTTGCGAAAGGACTTCACGGTAAGCGTCAATGATGTCCTGGACGGCGCCGAGATGGGGGCCAGTGCGGTGCTCTTGATTGTGGCGGCCCTTGAGCCCGAGGAGCTAGCGCAGTACATGACTGTCGCTGCAGAGATCGGACTTGATGCGCTGGTCGAAGTGCACGACGACGACGAAGCTCGCATTGCGGTCGATCTCGGCGCACGCATCATCGGTGTGAACCAGCGAGACCTTCATACCTTTGAGGTCAATCCCGACAATGCGGCGCGTGTCAGAGCTTCGTTACCACGCGACGTGGTGACGGTGGCCGAATCTGGCATGGCGTCACGAAACGATGTGGAGAATGCCGCCGCCGCTGGGTTTGATGCGGTGCTTGTGGGTGAGGCCTTTGTAAGCGCACCTGATCCCTCAGCCGCCGTGGAGCTGTTCGCAACGGTAAAGCGGGTCGGACGTGAGTGACATCACGGGCCGCGATCACCTGATCAAGATTTGTGGCGTCACCACCGCACACGACGCCCAGGCCATTACGGATCTGGGAGCGGATTGCATTGGTCTGATTCTGAGTACGTCCATCCGTCAAATCACGGTGGAAACTGCACGTGACATCGTGCGCGAGCTTCAGGGAAGGGTCGCGACCATCGCCGTGGTACGCAATGAACCCGTGGGGTTTGTCCTGGACTTGGTAGATACCACCCACGTGGACGGTGTGCAGGTCCACGGAAAGTTGGACGATGAACTTCAACGTGGCCTTATCGAGCGTGGCGTGACCATCGTCAAGGCGCTCAGTCTCGACAGCGACGAGTTCCTCAGTTTTGACGACGATCTCGTCGACGCAGTTCTGATCGACGGACCCACGCCCGGCAGTGGCAAACCCCATCCGTGGCATTCACTGCAGGCGCGCACGTTTCACGCACCGGTGATCGCGGCAGGTGGCCTCGCAACCGATAACGTCGCAGACGTGATTGCACAGGTGAAGCCATGGGGTGTTGACGTCGCGACCGGCGTCGAGGCCGCACCCGGAATCAAGGACCTGGCGCGAGTCAGAGACTTCATTCACGCGGCCACACAGGCATTTGGGGTGGGAGTGAAATGAGTACGGAGCGCGAGTTCATGGCAGCACCCGGCACACTCGGCCATTTCGGTGCCTACGGCGGACGTTTTGTTCCCGAAGCTCTCATGCCAGCGTGCCTTGAACTCGAGACTGCGTTCATCGATGCATGGGCCGATCCAACGTTCACCGAGCGGTACCGGACGGTCTTGCGAGAATTTGCCGGACGCCCGACACCCGTGACCCCGCTTCGCCGGCTTTCAGCGCAACTCGGGATTGAAATCTTTGCCAAGCGAGAAGACCTCGCTCATACCGGCTCACACAAGATCAACAATGTGATCGGTCAGACCTTGCTCACCAAGAGAATGGGTAAACGTCGGGTGATCGCTGAGACTGGTGCTGGACAACACGGCGTCGCCACCGCCACGGCGTGTGCTCAGATGGGCCTCGAGTGCACGGTGTTCATGGGAGAAATCGACACAGAGCGTCAAGCGCTCAATGTCTTTCGTATGGAATTGCTTGGCGCCACAGTGGTGCCGGTCACCTCGGGGAGTCGGACACTGAAAGATGCGGTCAACGAGGCCATGCGCGAGTGGGTCACGTGCGTCGAGGACACCCATTACTGCCTGGGATCGGTGATGGGTCCTCACCCCTTCCCCTGGATGGTGCGAGAGATGCAAAGCATCATCGGCCACGAAGCATTCCAGCAAATGATCGATCTCGGTGCCTCAACGCCCGACCTGGTGGTGGCCTGCGTGGGAGGGGGTTCCAATGCCGCAGGAGTCTTTGCGGGGTTCGCCAACACCAGTGCCCGACTCGTTGGCGTTGAAGCAGCCGGAGGCAGCGCCGTCGGCAAGGGTTCACCTGGCGTGTTGCACGGGATGCGCTCGCTTCTGATGCAGGACGAATTCGGCCAGATTGAAGAAGCGTATTCAATATCAGCCGGCCTGGACTACCCCGGCATCGGACCAGAACATGCCTATCTCGCCGATATCGGGCGCGCTGAGTACTTCGCCATAGCCGACGAAGAGGTCATCGGGGCGCTCGAGGTTCTGAGCCTCACCGAGGGCATCATCCCCGCGCTCGAGACCGCCCACGCCGTCGCGTGGATCTTAAAGGAGGCTGGTCGCGAGATCCCGCTGGGTTCCAAAGTCCTCTTGAACCTGTCGGGCCGCGGTGACAAGGACGTGGCGCAGGTTCGAGAGATGCTGCGAGGCCAGCAATGACCAGCCTTGAGAAACGACTGCGGGAGATTCGCGCGTCTGGTCGAAAAGCTCTCGTACCGTATTTCGTGGCGGGCTTGACGCCAGACTGGATCACCCATGTCGAAGCCGCGGTGCTCGCTGGAGCGGACGCCGTGGAGATTGGCATTCCATTTTCTGATCCGATGATGGACGGCGTTGTCATTCAAGAGGCAGCCATGCGTGCGCTCGACGCCGGCACGAACCTTGATTCGATCAGTATGGATCTTTCGGCACTCTCGGTGTCGGTGCCGCTCATCGCAATGACGTATTACAACATCTTTCATCATTACGGGGTGGAACGCGCTGCGGGAAAACTTCAAGCCAGTGGTATCTCCGGAGCGATCGTCCCGGACCTACCGATTGAAGAAGGTGGGGAGTGGTTCAGCGCCTGCGCTGCGCACGATGTCGCGACGATCCTTCTGGTCGCGCCCTCGACACCGCAGGGACGCGTCGAGACGATCACCACCGCCTGTCAGGGTTTTTGCTACGCTACCGCACGTATGGCGGTCACGGGCCGTTCCTCAGATGGCGGCGACGGAGCTCGCGTGGTTGATCGAATTCGCGCTTCGAGTGACATCCCGGCATACATTGGTATTGGCGTGACGACCCCTAGCCAGGCCCACGACGCAAGCGTCGCGGGTGACGGAGTAATCGTCGGCTCGGTGCTCGTCCAAGCCATTCTCGACGGGGCGAGTGCCCCCGACATCGAACACATCGTTCGACAATTTCGCCTGGCCATCGACTGACGAGCTCAGTTCGCTCGGTCAGCTCGCGCACGTTGGTTTGCTTCTAGGTTCATGAAGCGGCGTCGCCAGTCGATCCGGGCCGAGACTTCGCCGAGTTCACCTTCGAGGTACCGTGGACAAAAATCCTCCAAATGCCACGCGGAACCATTACGGGGGTGTTAAATCATATGTGGGACGCCAACCCGGCGACTTGAAGTAATCCAATTTTGGGGGGTTTCAATAATGTCTGAACAGAAAATCGCGGATCCGGGTCCATTAGGACTTGCCGGATTCGCAATGACAACGTTCTGCCTGAGCACAGCGAACGCCAACCTGTGGAAGGGTGCGGGATTGACCGCCGCTTTAGCCCTTGCTGTCATCTACGGGGGCTTCGCACAGTTGCTCGCTGGCATGTGGGAGTTTGTGCGAAAGAACACGTTTGGTGCCTTGGCATTCACCTCATATGGTGCATTCTGGATTGGTCTTTACATCTTGCTCAAGGTCCCAGCGGTCTCGTCTGG
>JABBNY010000185.1 GCA_019352095.1 Acidobacteriota bacterium | reverse complement strand
GCTAGGTCATCAGCGAGAGTGTCTGCGCCGTCATCATTTTGTCTGGCTGACAACACAGGGAGCGTAAACAAGAACCGGTGATGCCACAACTTACAGCGACGTGAAGCACTAACGACTATCTGATCTGGGTCACCGCGTCAGGCGCATTGAACGTTCCACCGACTACCCGGGGAGTCGCTCGCATCGAACGGTTCTGCACTGGTTCGACTTCGAAGCGATGGCGGTAATAACGGCACGTTAGCGACGTCCACAGTGTGGACGAATGGAGATTGGAGTTTGGAGATACGGTGGCAGTACATGCGATTGAGCGACTGGTTTCTCACCACCGAGGAAAGAGACAATCCGCACAGCGTCATCGACGCTCGTGGGGCATCAAAGGCGGCGTGGACCGAAGGTAATCATGTCTCCCTCCTCATTCACGGTGAGGCATATTTTTCGCGACTCCTGGAGGAATTATCGGCTCTGGTACAAGGCGACCAGGTTTGTATCTTCGACTGGCGCAGTGACGGTGATGAACGGTTGAGTAGCGGCGGCCCCACGCTCCGCTCGTCGGTTATCGACGCATGTGGGCGAGGGGTGGACGTGCGTGGGCTCATCTGGCGATCGCACAGCGACCGTTTTGCCTTTAGCGCTAAACAGAATCGCCGCTTCGCGGTTGAGGTGGCACGGGCGGGCGGTCAAGCCCTCCTCGATGAGAGAGTGCGACGAAGTGGGTCGCACCACCAAAAGGCGGTCATCCTTCGACACCCGTCTTCAGCTGGGCGTGACATTGCCTTCGTCGGGGGCATTGATCTGTGTCACGGTCGTCGCGACAATGAGCGCCACCATGGGGACGACCAAGCCATCACGTTGGACGAGCGCTACGGTGCGCGACCACCATGGCACGATTTACAACTGGAGGTTCGTGGGCCGGCGATTACCGATCTCGACGTGACGTTTCGTGAAAGGTGGCAGGACCCAGCGCCGCTTAATCACGCCGGCCTCGCGCGATCGTGGGCGACACGGGTACTCGCGCGATCGCGGATCGCCGGCGAACTGCCCTGTGCTTTGGCGGGTCCACCCGTGTGCGGAGGGCACGCCGTTCAGGTGTTGCGCACCTATCCAGCTCGACGGCCCCGGTACCCGTTCGCGCCATCGGGCGAACGAAGCATCGCTCGGGCCTTCGCCAAGGCCGTGCGGCGAGCTCGCCGCCTCATTTACATCGAAGACCAATACTTTTGGTCGATCGAGGTCGCCGAGATCCTCGCGCACGCCCTACGTCAACAGCCTGAGTTGCAACTCATCATCGTGGTACCGCGTTTTCCAGACAAAGACGGTCGACTTTCTGGACCGCCAAGTCGCCTCGCCCAGGCCCGGTCACTCGCCGTGGTAAAGGCCGCGGGTGGTTCGCGCGTAGGTGTCTATGACGTGCAGAACGAGCAAGGCATACCGATCTACGTGCACGCCAAGGTGTGCGTGATCGACGACGTGTGGGTGACAGTCGGATCGGACAACTTCAACCGGCGCTCATGGACCCACGATTCGGAACTCTCGTGCGCAGTCATCGACAGCGAAATCGATCTGCGCGAACCCCGTGACCCTGCAGGACTCGGTGACGGAAGTCGAAAATTCGCTCGCGACTTACGCCTGTCACTCTGGGCGGAACACCTTGGGTATTCGCGCGATGATCCTGCCCTACTGGCGCTCACGGGAGCGACGCAGTTATGGGAGGCCGCCGCGAGAACACGTGACTCGGGAACGCAAACCGACGATGGCGCGTATCGGTCCTCGGCTCGTGTCAGGGCGCATGTCGTTGCGCCAGTTGCGCACGCCGCTCGCCCGTGGGCCTGCGTTGTCTATCGCACGATCTTTGATCCGGACGGTCGTCCCATCGCGATGCGGCTCAAGCGCCGCTTCTGAGCGGAGTACGGCGTCGCCTCGGCGCTGCGACACCCTTGACGACCGCTCTCTCGGACTCGTGGTGCATTCACAGGATGTTCAAAGGGAGCTTTGATGAGTTCGTGAACGCTCCGAGAAAGAGTGGTGGTAGGTTCAGTTTGAGTTCGCTTCTCGTCCAGAGGATCATTCCACCGCGAAAGCCTCGAAGTGTGATTATTCATCTCATCGGATACGAAGATGATAAGGACAACGGACGACATGGTGGCCGATCATGACTGATCAATCCAATATCTGCACCCCACGACTCGGTACCGATCTCGCAGCGACCACCGGCGTACACGCCAGTCAGGTGCGGTGTCACCGTGATGAGCCGCACTTCGAAGCGACACAACGCTGCCGGCATCGCCATGCGTGCGACGAGCCCTACGGACGAGTCGACATCGATTCCTTGTGCCGGCTGGGTCGCGGCGCGTTCTGCACTCCGGGTTTCATTAGAGGCGATGGCGACCGTGTCACGGCGCCGAGCCCTCGCATGGTCACTTCGCTGAGTCGCAGCGAGCACTACACGAAGGACAGACCATGACCAAAGTTGCCGTTGTGGCGCATCGGGGAAAGACACTGGGCGGGGGTCTGAAGGAACTTCGTCAGGTGCTCGGCGATCGAGGAATTGATGACCCGTTGTGGTACGAAGCTTCGAGCAGCCGCAAGTTGGCCCCGTTGGCGCAACGCGCGGTCGCTCAAGGGGCCGAACTGATCTTTCTTTGGGGCGGAGACGGTACCGTTCAGCGCTGCGTCAACGCGATCGCTGGTGAGAAGGTCACGCTCGCGATACTTCCTGCGGGCACCGCAAACCTTCTGGCCCTGAATCTCGGCGTACCGAGCGACCTGGAAGGAGCCGTGGCCATCGGACTCGAGGGAGACCAACGTCGACTTGACGTGGGGGTGCTCAACGGAAAGCGATTCGCCGTCATGGCTGGTGTGGGCTTTGACGCCCTCACCATGCGCAATGCCGATGACAATCTGAAAGAGCACATCGGCAAGTTGGCGTACGTGTGGTCGGGTACCAAGGCCACCCAGATTCCTTCTCAGTTGGTTCGTATCAAGGTGGACAGGCAACCGTGGTACGAGGGCGAGGCGACGTGCGTGCTGCTCGGCCAGATGGGTTCGCTGGCTAAAGGAATTACGATCTTTCCCGACGCACATCCCGACGACGGACTGCTCGAGATCGGCGTGGTCACCGCGCAAAATGCGATGGACTGGACTCGGGTACTGGCTCGGATGGTGGTTGGCAAAGTGGAGAACTCGCCACTCGCCGAAGTGACCCGAGGACGCCGAGTGGATATCGAACTCAGCCGACCAACGATATACGAACTCGACGGAGGGGCTCGTAAGGCGACGAAACGGTTGCGTGCGACGATCGAGCCCGGGGCGATCGAAGTGTGCGTGCCGCGGGTGGTCGCACAATGAGTACGGCGTCGCTTGTCCCAGAGACCCGGGCGCTGAGCGGTGACGACGCGCGTCAGACTCTGCGCGGCGTGGGCTGGTACCAATTGGTCAAGGATTCCTTTCTGCGACTGCGAATTTCGGATGGATTCAGTCATGCGCGTTCGTTGGCCTTTGTGACATCGCTCGTCGTGATCCAGGGCGTCATCGCACTCGTGGGACTGGCGCGTGTTGTGCACAAAGGCAGCGTGAGCGCAGCGATTGACGCCACTTTGCTACGAGCGATTCCGGGACCGGCGGGACGAGTGCTGACGAGTGCAGTCTCTCAGGCGCACAACGTCGCAGCCAAGCATCAGTACACCGCACTCTTCATTGGCGCGCTGGGGGCACTCGTCACCGGAACTGTCGCGATGGGACAACTTGAGCGGGGCCTCAATCGGTTGTATGGGGTAGAACTGGACCGTCCGACCCTGAAGAAGTATGCCCTGGCTTTCGTGCTGTCGCTCAGTGTCGGAGTGCTCATCGCGGCGGCTTTCGTGTGTCTGGCGCTGGGCCGAGACCTCATTCCCATGTCCGGTCACAGCATCGGTGCCACAGCCTGGACGTTGGCGCGCTGGCCCGTCGGTCTCGTGCTGACGGGCGCTGCGGTGACGGCAATCTTTCGCTGGAGTCCACGACGTGTCCAACCCCAGTTCTCATGGCTGGCCTTCGGGTCGGTGGTCTCAGTCGTGCTGTGGGCACTGAGCACGGTTGGACTCGGCCTCTTCTTTCGAATGAGTCCAGTTTTTGGAGCGACCTACGGCCCCCTCGCTGGGATTGTGGCGATGTTGATGTGGAGTTTACTTTCAAGCATCGCGCTACTCTTCGGCGCGGCGCTCACCGCGCAACTCGAGGCGGTGCGAGCGGGACGGCGAATCCCTCAAGATCTTGAGAAGGTCGCCCAGTCTGATCCGCTCAGTGATCCGAGCCCCGTCGTCGCTTCTTGAGAAGTGGCCTCGCGCGACAGGTGGCCAATCAGTTGTCGAATGAGAGGGTCGTCTCTCGCACCAAGGACGACAAGCTCAACGACCTTCGTTGGACGAGGCAACGAACAGGGCGCGTAACGCACTGTGCGAGGGTAGATTCGCCAAGGGTGCGAAGGCGCGTAAGTGGTGTTACTCTGCATGCAGGACGTCCAGACTTCGCATCCGTTTCAGCAAGCCTTCCTTAAGGCTGCGACGAGGGTGTGAGATGAATCTTTCCAGCATCAATGCAGATGAAGTGCGAGAGTTTTGTTGGCGTGCCACGCATGAGCGAGGTCCGGTTCACAGTTCACCTCATGAGTCCACCTCGGCGCTGTGGACTCCAACTCCCCGCACGCTCAGCAAGACTGCAGTCGTTCGTTCACGACCCCTCGGATCAGTGACGGATCTACCAGCGCTCGAGACTCCCTCGGCCCACAGCCAACGCTGCACTCTGCGTGTCGCGAGCCCGACGTGAGCAAATATGACGTGGCGTCAATGAGATCGGTGGGCGATTTCGAGCCAATCAGTCGCGCACGAAGTGCGACGGTGCAAGTTACGCCGACGGACGCCGGGCTTCCTGGTTCAAGGGACTGGCCACTGCTGCCGTGGCCACGGGGTCCACTGAGCGCGGCGGTGATCGCAGCGTTGCACGGCCGCCCTGGGACCTTTAACATGCCCGCGTCGGTGTCGGGCATCGACGTGCTCGTCGATGATGACTTTGAGCTCGCGCTCTACCTCTGCTACGAACAGCACTACCGAAGCGCGGCCGACCCAGGGTGGGAGTGGGACCCGGGACTCCTAGCCTTTCGCGCGCTTTTGGAGCGAGCGCTCTTGGACCGACTGCGCGACGAGGTCGGCTATGAGCGCGACGTGAATCCCCACGAGGTTGTTTCTCGCCTCGACGAGTTGATCAAGTCATCGACGGGTCCGTCGCTGTCTGGGTATCTGGCGCAGTCGGGCACCTTCGAACAGTTGTGTGAATTTTGCGTGCACCGCTCGGCCTATCAGCTCAAAGAAGCCGATCCGCACACGTTCGTCATACCGCGAATCGCTCGAGAGGCGAAGGCGGCCCTCATTGAGATCCAGTTCGACGAATATGACGAGAATCAGGGAATCTCCCCAGAGTCGATCATCGAAATTCCCCACCCTGTG
>JABBNY010000184.1 GCA_019352095.1 Acidobacteriota bacterium | reverse complement strand
GTTTCACAACAACACACGGCCCCCGGAAACGGGGGCCGTGTGTTGTTGTACTGGGCCTGTTCTCAGTAATCAACTCCGTCTATTTCTATGTCTTCGAGGCACCATAACCACAAGTATCACCTTGATAAACTCCGTCCATGCTGATCTACGTGCTTCGACGACTCGTGCAGTCATTCATCGTGCTGCTCATCGTCATGCTGTTTATTTTCATGCTTCCGTATTTCGAACCCAACGGCATCCTCGCCCCCGGCTACATCGTGCTCGGGACCCACGCAACACCCCAGACCATCCACGTGTGGGGTGTCCAAAACGGCATGTTCCACCCCTTCTTCGTTCGATTTTGGAATTATCTCCTGCAAGTCTTCGTGCACTTCAATCTCGGTCACTCCTACAAGCAGAACCTGTCCGTCTGGGCAATCATCTCGCTCTACGTGCCACGTACGATCTGGCTCGCGCTCTCGTCATTACTCCTCACGGTCATCATCGCCCTCCCCCTTGGTGTCCTACAGGCATCGCGACGCAACTCCACGTTCGACTACACCGCGACGAGCGTGGCGTTCGTGCTTTACGGAGTCCCTTCGTTCCTCTTGGGAATCCTTGTACTGCAGTTCTTCAGCTTTGGGTGGCCCCACCTGCCCGCGTCGCCACCCGGGGGCGTCTCGCCATGGGCGATGTTCACTGATCCGGCCGGATTCATTCTGCCCATCCTCACCCTGACATTGTTGAGTATTGCGTTTCTCAGCCGATTCATGCGTAGTGCCGTGCTCGAAGTGCTTGTCCAGGACTATGTACGAACGGCCAAGGCCAAGGGTTGCAGCCAGACGAGGGTCCTCTTTCGTCACGCGCTTCGAAACGCGCTGGGGCCGATCGTCATCATCCTCGGCCTCTACATCCCACAGCTCCTAGGTGGAGCGGTCGTCATTGAGAGCGTCTTCAACTACAGCGGCCTCGGTATTCAGACTGTGAATGCAGCGTCGATCCTCGACGTACCGACCGTGCTTGGCATCACACTTCTCGTGGCCATCCTCACCCTGTTTGGCAACTTCCTCGCCGACATCATGCTCGGCGTCGTCAACCCTCGAGTCCGGATTGAAAGATCAGGTCAATGATGTCTCAGAGCAACAGTCCATCCGACGCCGCGGTCCTCGACCCTGGGGCCAACGAGACAAATCTCTCCGAACAGATCGTGCCGATGTGGCGACAACGTCTGCGCATCTTCACTCACAACAAATTGGCCATCATCTCGGTGATCTTCATTGTCGCGCTCGTGATGTTCTGCTACCTCGGGCCAATCTTTTACCACACCAACCAGACTGACCAAGCCGCGGCGCTCAACGTCGCGTGGAACGCACCACCCTCGATGCACCACCTTCTCGGTACCGACAGCTCAGGTTTCGACGTACTCGGACGCATCATGTACGGAGGCGAGTACTCACTCAGCCTCGGTATCCTCGCGGGCATCATCACAATTATCGTGGGCACAATTTATGGCATGATTTCCGGGTTCATCGGTGGTTTCGTCGACACGATCATGATGCGCGTGCTCGACGCCTTCCTATCGATCCCGCTGCTCTTTCTGCTCATCACATTGATTGCAATCTTCCAGCGATCCACCGTCTTTCTCATCCTCATCATCGGTACCACATTGTGGTTCGGTAACGCGAGAATTATTCGTGGTGATGCTCTGCTCATAAAGAAGCTCGAATACTCCCAAGCCGCCACAGCAATGGGTGCCAGCAAGTGGCACATCATCAAACGCCACGTGTTCCCGAACTCGATGAGTAACATCGTGACGGTTGCCACTTTCTCCGTGGCCGACGCAATCCTCTTCCTTTCGACGCTGGGTTTCTTAGGTTTGGGAATACCCGCACCTCAGACCGATTGGGGCACGATGATGCAGAACGGCGCCGTCCAGCAGTCCAACGGTTATTGGTGGGAGATTTACCCGACTGCCGTGGTCTTCGTGCTCTTGATCGTGGCCATTACCTACGTAGGCGAAGCGCTTCGAGATGCGTTCGAAGTTCGACTCCTCGAACGATAGATAATCTTCGCTTAAACGAGCCCGAAATGCCCGTGTGGGCCACGAACCCTAAGGTCGCTGGCCGAGCGTCACCGGCGTCTTCATCGGGAAGTGACACGCTGCGCGTTGACTGACACCGAAATCTTGAAAAGGCGGCTCTTCGTTAGCACAGACATCCTGCGCTTTGGGGCAGCGTGTCCGGAATCGACAGCCTGACGGAGGATTGATGGGCGACGGCAACTCTCCACGGACCTGACTCCCCCTGCGCTCGCGCGCCCGTTCCGGATCAGGCACGGGTACGGCATCCAAGAGACCTTGGGTGTAGGGGTGTGCCGGGGATCTGAACACTGACTCCGCATCACCCAACTCAACGATCTTTCCGAGATACATCACCGCGATCGTGTCCGCCATGTAATACACAACCGCAAGGTCGTGGCTCACCATCACGTAGGACAGGTTGTGTTCTCGCTGCAGGTCCTTCATCAGATTAAGGATCTGCGCTTGGATAGACACGTCGAGTGCCGAGACCGGTTCGTCAGCGACGATAAGACGGGGGTTCAACGCCAGCGCTCGGGCGAATCCGATTCGTTGGCGCTGACCTCCGGAGAACTCGTGTGGATAGCGGTCAGCCGCCATTCGGTCCAGTCCGACCGAATTGAGCAGCTCCTCTACTCTGGCTGCCTGTTGAGCCTTGGTGCCCTCACGTTGAATCATGAGCGGTTCGCCGAGGATCTGTCCGACCTTCATACGTGGGTCGAGCGAAGAATACGGGTCTTGGAACATCATCTGTCGATCGCGCCGATCCGATCGCGATGGCTTGTGTCCCTTGGCCGACACGAGACGTCCCTCAAAGTGAACAGTCCCTGCGGTCACGGTCTCAAGTCCGACCAACATGCGGCCAATAGTGGTCTTTCCGCAACCTGACTCACCCACGAGCCCGAAGGTTTCGCCCTCGTTGAGTGTGAACGAGACGTTCGAGACGGCTTGAACCGCCCCAGTCTTGTGTCGAATCATGCCGCCCTTGATGGGGTACTCCTTCACGAGGCCCTCGACACGAATAAGCTCCGCCCCCTTCTCCTTCGCCACCGTTGCCGTGTCGGCGTCTTCGGAGCGAATCACCAATGGTCGCGGACCCGACGTCGGATGAATGCACGCGAACGAATGCCCCTCAACTGTTGTGAGCGCCGGCTCATCACGTCGACACTCGTCGGTCGCGAAACCGCACCGCGGCGCAAAGCGGCAGCCAACAATTTCCTTAGTCAGATTCGGCGGCATGCCCGCTATAGAGGACAATTCATGCTTGGTCGTGTTCTCAAGATTGGGCATCGAAGCGAGCAGCGCTTGGGTATAAGGGTGGCGCATCGACGTGAAGAGTTCGTTCGTGGGAGCCTCTTCAGCCTTCTTACCGCCGTACATGACGACCACGCGGTCGGTGCGTCCCGCGATGACACCCATGTCGTGGGTGATGAGCAGGACTGCCATGTCGAGTTCTTTGCGAAGATTGTCCAGGATGTCAAGGATTTGAGCCTGAATCGTGACGTCGAGGGCCGTCGTTGGCTCGTCGGCGATCAGCAGTTTAGGACTGCACACGAGTCCCATGGCGATAATCACACGCTGACGAAGTCCGCCTGAGAGCTCAAATGGATACTGGTCGAGCCGCTCGGACGGGCGTGGCATTTCAACCATCTCGAGGACCTCGAGAGCGCGCTTTCGGGCATCGGCCTCACTCGCACCAGTGTGGATCCTCAAACCTTCGCCGATCTGACGACCGATCTTGGTAGTGGGATTGAGTGAACTCATGGGGTCTTGTGGGATCAACGCAATGTTTCGACCCCGTTGGCTCTGCATCTGCTTTTCGGAGAGTGACGCGAGGTCGACACCGTCGAACATGACGCTCCCAGCGACAATCTTTCCATTGCCCGGAAGTAGGCGCATAACGGAGAGTCCCGTGGTCGTCTTGCCACAACCAGACTCGCCCACCAAGCCCACACATTCACCCGAGTTCACAATCAGCGAGAAGTCATCAACCGCAGTCGCCGACTTGTCGCGTGATGAGAACTGGACCTTCAAATTGTCGATAGAGAGCAACGGTGACATAGTTAAACAATCCTACTCACGGCATCGGAATTGATTGGTGCCGAACCCGTAGGCCAGCCTAGGTAGTCACGGGGCCTCGGGGCTCAACATTTGTGGCAATTTCCATGATTTTCGGTGTTCTGGCGTCGGACCGTGCGTGCGCAGGGCGGCCAGGTGCGCCCCGGCACCGTACCCCTTGTTGGATCCCCACTGAAATTCGGGATACGACTCAGCGAGGCTACTCATCCACCTGTCTCTGCTCACTTTGGCGAGCACCGAAGCGCCCGCAATTGTCGCACTTCGTCGGTCGCCCTTCACAAGTGACAAGGCGGGCAGGGAGCGGTACGTGAGCGGCGGCGGGAGCTCGGTGCCAAAAGCAATGTCCCCAGGTACGTTGAGGAGATTTATCGGCCCATCTAGTAAGGCGTACGTCGGAGAGATTGTCAGTGCGTCCAACGCTCGCGTCGCCGCCACTGCGAGTGCCATACGAAGACCCCACTTATCTATCTCTTCTGCACTCGACGAACCAATTGACCAGTCTCGCGCCCACGTAGTCAGTGGGTCGACCAATGCCTCTCGCTGCAAGCGGGTGAGAAGTTTCGAGTCATTGAGTCCACGAGGAGGAGGCGAGTCCGACGTGACCACGAGCACCCCCACGGTGACCGGACCCGCCAGCGCACCGCGACCAACCTCATCGACGCCCACCACGACCTCTCCTCGATGGACGAGTGGGCGCTCAAACTGAAGAAGGTCTGAATCCAGGGCGTCCATTCCCCAAGGGTAGCCACCTGACTCGACCTCTAGCATGAAGGTGCATGAAGCAGATCGCCGTCGTGGTACCACTCAAGCGCTTCGATCTCGCCAAGAATCGTCTCCGACAAAGTGATGGGTTTGATGTCACGGCCTTGGCTCATCAACTCGCCACCTCGGTCATAGAACACTGCGCACCACATCATGTGATCGTTGTCACCGAGTCGCGCGAAGTCTCTGTGTTCGCCCGTACGCTCGACGTCGAGGTCTTTGAATCGCACGCACGGGACCTGAACGATGCGGTGCAACGCGTATACGTCGCCCTCACCACTCGCTTTGAACAACTAATGGTCGTCCACGGCGACCTGAGGTATCCGTCCGGCTTGGGAGCATTCGAGCCCGGCGATGGCGTCACTATCATCACGGACCACCACCAACGCGGTACCAATGTTCTGGCACTTCCCACTGCCGTTGATTTTCATTTTTCCTATGGTCCGAATTCTCGAAGCCGCCACGAATCGGAGGCGAGTCGCCTGGGACTCCCGTGGCGTTTCGGGCAGGTTGGTTTGGAGCCAGGAAATCGTTCGCGCGGCGCTTTTCCGGTGACCTGCAACTTGCCTTGGGGTTTACCACCGT
>JABBNY010000183.1:3091-5488 GCA_019352095.1 Acidobacteriota bacterium | reverse complement strand
AGTACGGATATTGCGCGCCCGTGGGTAAGACCTGGGTCCAGTCAACCACGCCAGCGGTGCCTTCCATGTCCGAAGAGATATAGATCTTCACAGTGGGGTCCTCGCAAAGACCTCGACCTTGTCGCTGGACGCCGTCAAGACGTTATAGGTGGACCCCGACTGTCCCGCGGCACCACCGTGTCGACCATCGGGGGTAAGACAGAGGGTGCGGAGCTCGGCGGAGAACGCATCACGCAGTGTCGCCGCTTCCACGAGCATGTTACGACAAGCCTGCGCAGGTTCCTCACCGCGCGCGAGTGCGTCCACCACCATCCGAGCGCCCGTCACTCTCATGCTCATCTCACCGCGACCAGTACACGCCGCACCACCGTAGCGAAGATCGCAGTAGTTCCCAGTGCCCGGTAACGCGGAGTCCCCGACGCGACCCGGATATTTCCAGGGATAGCCACTGGTGGAGACGCCCACGACCATCTCGCCGCTGGCGTCGAGCGCGATGACGTTGATCGTCCCCCACGGTCCCTCGTGCGGTCGGAATCGCTGCACGAGGTCGATCGCCGCCGCGCGGTACAGGGCGTCGCCGGGGGCCGCCAACGTGAGCTCTCCTTCGACGGACTCGTGCGACGGCGCGAGCGATTCATAGAAGAGTCTCTTAGCCTCATCCGTCAACAGATCGGCTCGATCGAAACCTTGTTCTTGAGCGAATAACTCCGCACCCTCGCCCACCAACAAGCAGTGTTGTGGGAGCTTCTCCAACACGGCGCGAGCGATCGAAATGGGGTGAGGATAACCTCGAACTCCACCCACCGCACCAAACGCCCTCGTGGAGCCGACCATCACCGAAGCGTCGAGTTCCACTTCACCACGAGCGTTGGGAAGCCCTCCGGTACCCACGTAGTGATCGTCGAGATTGTCCTCGCAGAGTTTGAGCGCCGCCTCGACGGCGTCAAGAGCCGACGCCCCCTGGCGCAAGAGCTCCATCGCGGCGGGCAAGCCCGCTTCACTACGTTCACTTCCGATGATGATCGGGCCACTGGTCACGATTATGATCCTTTCGGTTATGGTCCGCGCCGTCGTTGCTGCGCGAGACCCTCTTATGCAAGAACAGGCCGGCGAGGTTCGACGTTCAGAATCTTCTGCACCGCCGTCGCATCGCGCAGCAGCGCCATATCGGTTCCCCGCGGGCTCGACAACTGCAGTCCAATCGGCAGCCCGGCGGAGTTGAAGCCACACGGGATGACGATGGCCGGTACGCCGGTCAAGTTGTACGTCGAAGTGAACTGACCCTCGATCGCGCCGTCGGGCGTATCCATCGGCGGCGTCGTCTCGGGCGCCACGAAGGGCGCTGCGGGAGTCAAGATGACATCCACCCCCTCATAGGGTGCGTCGGTACTCGCCAGGAGCCGTTCTCGCTCGGCCAGCGCCGATTCGTAGGCCTCGACGGTTATGGTCGCCGCCGACAAGAACATGCGCAAGGTGTCGGGACCGTAGTGCGTCGGACTCGACTGCACCCGCTCACCGTGCACCTGCCACGCCTCGAACAAGATGATGTCGTCAAAGGTCTGGCGCATCTTGTCGAACGCTCCCCCGTCAATCTCTACGATATCGGCGTCCTCACCCAAGAGCGTGACAGCCTCACGTAATGATTGGCGAACGTCGTCCTTGAGAACGGGGTCGTTCAATTGCGAGTTGACCACGCCAATGCGCAGACGTTGAGTGCGGGCTGCGAAAGGGTCTTGGCCCGTGAGGGCCGAAAAGACGCGTTCGGTGACGGCCACGTCCTTAGCGATCAAGCCAACATGGTCCAGCGACGGCGAGAGTGGTGTGACGCCAGCGAGTGAAAATGTGTCATAGGTGGGTTTGAAACCAACGACATTGCAGTAGTGAGCTGGGATACGGATCGATCCGCCGGTGTCGGTGCCGATGGCCACGTCGCAGGCCCCCACTCCCACCAACGCCGCCGAACCACCGCTGGAGCCCCCCGCCGTGCGCGTCACGTCGTAGGGATTCATCGCCTCCGCCACGTCAGGGTGCAACGCGCCGGCCGCGTACTCCAACAATGTCGTCGTCGCGTAGACGTCGGCTCCCGCTTCACGCAAGGCCGTGATCAAGGGAGCGTCCGCGCTGGCCGGCGCCGCGCCCATTGATTCAGGGTTGCCGTTCCCGCGGGGCACACCTTGAATGTCGATGATGTCCTTCACCGCAACGGCTAGGCCGTGCAACGGACCGTCCGGGCGACGAAGCGGCGCGGGCAACAGCCGAACCACTGCGTTCAGAGGAGTGCCCAATCGGAGGCTTCGCTCGTACGTCGCCAATAAGTCCAAATTGGCGACCTCACACGTGCGTTCACCGCGTTCGATGGACTGGATCAAGGCGCCGGTCAAGTTGGTCAAGGGGCCG
>JABBNY010000183.1:0-3081 GCA_019352095.1 Acidobacteriota bacterium | reverse complement strand
ATCGTGAAGCAGGTCGTCGACCTCCGTCTTACGCTTACGCACCATGAGGTCGCGGTAGATACCACTGTGCGACTTGGCGCTCTTGCGATTGAACATCACCAAACGGTCGAGCGACGGCTCGAGGTCGTCAGGATCAAAACCATCGAACGCCTCCGGTGTCACCGGCGCCTGGGCCAGCACTTCGCGGGCCACCGCCAACATGAGTTCACGGTACCTCGGGTCTTCGAGGGAGTCGGCGATAGAGAGGTCAGAGACCGCGCCGGCCCAGAGCATCGCGCCGTAGGCCTCCTTTCCCCAGAGAAAGCCCATGATGTTGTCGGTCGCCTCTGCGTACGGCAACGCGGCGACGAGTTCTTTGACTCGTGGCGTAATTGTCGATTGCGAGGACTCTCCCACACGAAAGGTACCAATGTTGCCCTGCATGATTCGACCCGGCCCCATGACGTCCGCGCCGAAGTTCACGAAACTTACGAGCAGATTCTCGTTACCAACCGCCTCGGCCAGGATGTCGGCGGTGAGGCCGTTTTGAAAGGTGACCACGTAGCCCCCCGGTGTCAAACGTCCGCGAACCAATGCAGCAGCATCCGCGGTGTGATGGCTCTTGACCGCCACCGCAATGTGTTCGATCTGCGCTGGCAGTTGATCGGGGGTGATTGCCGTCACCTTGACCGTGAAATTCTCCACCGGACCCTCGATAATGAGACCGTTCTCATTGATCGCCGCAACGTAGTCGGCATCGACATCACACAGGACCACATCATGGCCGGCACGCACCATGTGCGCGCCAATCGTTCCACCTATCGCTCCCGCGCCAATAATCGTCAACTGCATTAGGTTCCCCCGTCAACTCAAAGCCGTGGTCAAATCGAAACGTCGCCTCGATTAAGTTACACGACAAGAGTCGATCCAGACCGCCGTAGAGCACCGCCGCGCGCGCCGGATCGCTGGTCGCGGCGAAGTTGCGTCGCCTGTGATGGAGGCTCCTTGGGAGGGCGCCCCGATCAAACCACGCGGGCCCTGCCATGGGTGAAATTGCTTCATCTTTCCCTTCGAGAACTCGACCGAGGTCCTGGGTTGAGAAGGATCGACGGACAACGCTCAACCAGTGACAGCGCGGAGTGGTGACGACGGAGCGAACGTGCCATTTGGCTGACCTCCCCTGAAGGCGGCGTCGGCATCGCAACGATGACCGAATGATGTCGCGCGGTGGACAATGACGAAAAAGACGCAGAATTCACTCACAATTCGTGCGATTCGTAGTCCTCTTGGAATCAGTACTGAATACCCAGCGCGAAACGTATCGCTTGGTCTAACTCGGCACGTTTCCCAGGGCTGAGATGGCCGATCCGGCTGCTCGACAACCACGCTGTCGGCAAGGTCACGATGTTGTCGCAAGTGATCACACACGCCTCGGGCAACCCTTCTTCGGTTCCAACTTCGACCTCGGATCGAATCCCCCGGATGGTTCGCGTGATCGGGGCGCAGGTAACGGCCGAGAGAACTTCTAGGGCCGCGTCCCGAGTCAAGACGCACACTGGACGGCGACCAGCGGGGCTTCCGAGGTCTGCCCAGATGATGTCGCCCCTCGCTACCAATTCGGCATCACCTCGGTCGCAAGTCGAGCGGCCGCCTCGATGATGATCGGGTCTTGCGGAGTGAAGCGATAGGACGCTTGAAGTTCGGCGTCAGCTCGGCGAAGTTCCTCGGCGTCGAGGACCGCTACCGCACCCCTGCGCAGAAGCTCCGAACGGTTAGTTCCACGCTCAGCCGCGAGTCGATCGAGTCGCGCAACGAGTTCATCATCTAATTGCACCAACACTTGGCGTCGTCCCATGGACCATATGCTAATACATATGGCAATATCCAGGTCGCCCTCCTCCCTGAATTACTGACTTTCCCTCGTAAGTGCGGGATCACTCAACGACCAGCGAGCGATCTGGACTTGGAGTACCTCGTGATCCGAATGTGCCCAGGGGATTTGAATGCTCACGTGAGGGCGAACTTCACCAAAGCTACGTATTCAGTCCCGTGAACTGTCGGGGTGTGGGATCGGTCTGAGTCGAGATCATCAATAGCCTCGAAGTCCGACGGGTAACACGCGTACAAAGGCAGATCGTTCGCAATCGCGGTCGCGGCAACCATGGCGTCAAACGCACGTGCGCTCAATTTGCGTCCATCGCGACGTAGCGACGCGGCGACGAGACCGACAGAGCGTGCTGCGGCCGCATCGAAGGGCAGTGGCCGAAAGTCGGCCTCGACCTGCCGGAGGCGCATATGTCGAATGGCTTGCTCCTGGGAGTTGGCGACGAGGAGACCCGCTGATATTTCAGCAAGAGTCACCGCTGTTATCATCGGCTCGTCCGGCAGCGACGACACGTCAGCGATTCTCTCAAGGAGGACGAACGTGTTCGTGTCAAGATCACCGCGCTGCGTCGAACCCGTTGCCATCAAATTATCTGTTCAAGGATTGCGTCGACGTCTCGACGAAGTGCGTCGGGGTCCATCAGCAGCAACGACGACCACCGATCCATCAGCGCGCGGACTGACAATGGCGGCAACTCGAGACGTCGCTATCTGACCGATCTTTACTCCGCGCAGTTCGTCCCATATCTCGACGAGGGCGAGCAAATAGTTGAGTCATGGTCCGGTGTCATGCGACCTTCAAAATGAAGGGTCACCCGCCCAGGAGAAGCTGAACGAAGTTGCCTTGCCTCGATGGATGTAGCGGACAACGAGCTTCGAGAAAAGGCGGCCGTGCCTCGTCTTGACCGGCGCCGAGAGGGCGACGGAACTGTGGGGGAAGTACGACATTGGCGATGCCGCGCAGTACGGCGTGCAGAGGTTGAGGGCGAAGCGAGTCGTTCCCGTCGCGCTGTTCGCTCGCCACGTGGACCAGTGGGTCTCAGTCAGGGCCGCATTCGCGTCGGCGCACGAGATGACGAAGTTGCGGGGTCGCGACACCGTCGTACCGGTGCAGGCGAGGATCTTCACGGAGGGCGCTTTCAATTTCGAGGCGCCAGAACTCGCCGAAATGGCGAGAGTCGGTACCGCGAGGGCGGCGGCCAGCGTGATGGGTAGGGC
>JABBNY010000182.1 GCA_019352095.1 Acidobacteriota bacterium | reverse complement strand
CTTATATGCCTCACGCCGGGGGTCGCTACAACGCCGTTGACATCACAATGGAGTATTCGCGTCCCTTTCGGGCCCTCAAACTATGGATGCTTTTCTCAACGCACGGTGCGAACGCGGTGCGAGAGGCAATCGAGAGGAACTGCGATCAGGCCCAAATGGTCTTTGACTGGATTCAGAACCGCCCATTGTTTGAAACGCTGACAAGTCGCCCGCAACTGTCCATCGTCCCTCTGCGGGTTGTCGTTCAAGGGTGTTCGGATCCCGATGCCCACAACGACGCTTTATGTTTGGCCATTCAGCGCGATGGGCGCGTCTACGTTTCACCCGCCACCATTGATGGTCACGTGTGGCTACGACCATGTTTCACAAATTTTCGTACAACCTCTGATGATGTAGCAACACTTCTCGACGTCGCGGAAGATCTCGGAGCTGTCTGTCAGGTGTTGCATAACTGACTCGTTGGCTTCGAGGCCGGTAATTTCGAGATCCTACGAAAGACGAACGTCTCTGTGTTGCACGAAAGACCCCGATCGACGGCTCCGCATCGGTCCTAGCTTGATACGAAGGAGGCGTGCGCTCATGCGCAAGCTTTTCTCTGGTGTCAAGACCGTTTACGGGCGGAAACCGAGGTCCAGAGCGGAGATTGCCGCTACATACTATGCCGCTACATACTATGTAGCGGCATAGTATGTAGGAGGGCCTGAGCAGCCCAATGAAAGAGGAGGCGCCGCATGAGAGACCAGGACATGGCAGCACTCGAGACGTTTCTAGATAGTCCCGTTGGCCGTCCACTTCTCGGTCTCGTCTACGGCCGGCGCCGCATCGGCAAGTCGACCATGCTCGTCGAGCAGGCCGAACGGAGGGGCGGGTTCTACTTTGAGGCAATCCGGGCAGAGACACCCGTGCAGTTGGAGCGACTCGGGACCGCGCTCGGTGAGCACCTCGGAGTCGGGCGCCTCGCGCTCAGTGACTGGGAAGAGGCGGTAGACGCCCTGCTACAGCTCGGGGAGAAGTTGGCCGTTCCGGTGATCCTTGACGAGTTCGGACACATCATCGCCGCCGACCCTTCTGTAGAGTCAATTCTCACCACTGCCCTGGGGCCTGGTGCGCTGCGCAAGTCCGCGAGCAAGGCTCGGCTCATCCTTTGCGGATCGGCGATTGCCATGATGCGGGCGCTCACTGAAGCCGAGGCACCACTGCGCGGACGCGCGGGCCTTGAACTGATCATGCAGCCAGACGACTTCCGGGTAGCTGCGACGCGACTGCCCGTGGGCGCGGGGTTTGAGACCGCCGTGCGCGTCTTCGCGGTCATCGGAGGAGTCGTCGGGTACGCCACCGACATGGTCAACTTCGACCTGCCACGTGGCAGAGCTGACATCAATCGCTGGATAGTAGATCGTGTGCTCAGTCCGGCCGCCACGCTGCAACGCGAGGCGACCACACTGCTGGCCGAGGACCCGTCACTGAGCGGCAAAAGTAACTTGCTCCATCACGCCATCCTTGGTGCGATCGCCAATGGCTCGGTCACTGCAGGCACCATCGCCAGCAAGGTTGGGAGACAGGTATCGAACATTGATCTGGTCCTACGACGTCTCATCGAGGCGGGATTCATCGTGCGCCATGAGGATCCGATTCGAAAGAAGCGTCCCCTCTACGCATTGGCCGACTCCTTCGTGCAGTTCCACTACGCGGTCATCGAGCCCTACGGTGCCGCACTTCGTGAGCGGGACTTGCGCGCAGTGTGGTCCAACCGTCTTGAAGCGGTGTTCAGTTCCCGAGTTCGCGGTCCGATCTTCGAGGAGATGGCTCGACGGTGGGTGGCGAACTTCGCGAGCGACGCGACAATGCCGATTCGAGACCACGTGGGCCCATCCTTCGTGAATATCGACGGGGTTGACCACGAACTCGATGTGTTGGTCGCGGGGGCCGGCGATGCTCCCGGTGAACGGGAGATTGCGGCCCTGGGTGAGGCGAAGTCGGGCGAAGTAATGACAATGCGTCATCTACTACGACTCGAGCGAGCCAGGGCGGCGCTAGGCGCCAATGCCTCTCACGCCAAACTCCTGCTCTTCGGCGAGCGCGTGGACGAGAGACTGGCACAACTCGCGGCAGAACGAGACGACGTCGAAATAATTGATCTGGACCGCCTCTACACAGGTCACTGATTCGCCGGTCTGGTGTCGTGGGCCTGACGCAACAGCCACCTTGCACTGGCCTGATCCGACCAAGGCCTGATTAGTGTCGGTGATGGCGCAGCATGCTAGTGAAATCGGAAGTTTCCCAATTCGGTTCTACCACTTCGTCTGTTTCTTCGTGATGCAAAGTCCGCGCACGGCCACCGGCGGCATGGCCGCCCTGTTCATTACACGTCAAGCTCTTTGCCGAAAAAGGTGTGCGCGTGCATGTCATGCCACCCGTCTTGATGCAGTAGCGCGCTACGGTGCGTACCTTCCAACTCGAACCCGGCTTTAGTGGCAACACGGCACGAAGCGAAATTATGAACTGAATGATGGAGTTCGATGCGATGAAGCCCCAACTCGTCAACAGCCCAACTGGCAAGCGTTGCGGTAGCGAGAGAAGCGGCACCACAACCTCTCGCACTGGCCGACACCCAGTAGGCAACTTCTCCGAGTCCCGCTTCAAGGTCGATGACGACCAGAGCAATCCACCCAATAACGGAGCCGTCGTCGCGCCTCGCGAGTGCCCAGTATGCACCGACTTCCTCCTGCCAGTCTCGATTCCACTTTGCGATCGAATCCTCCGCCTCTCGCAAGTCAAGCGATCGACGGATCCACAACTGGATTGCAGGGTCTGAGTATGCGCTAGCCACAACTTCTTTATCCGCGGACATCCACGGGCGAAGCAGGAATTGGTCATCCACGGTCAACTCGGGCTGGTCGCGACTATTCAGGGATCCGGCGACCAGTACGGGAGGGGGAATTCGAGGCATCCAATGATTATCGCAGTTAAAGAAACGACTTCACTCGGTGTTGGAGGCCCGACGTGAACCTTCACTCTGGTGTTGGGTCCACTCTTTAGCCGCGATCGACACAACGAGCCTCACGTTTCTCGACCAAGGACAGTCGAAACCCGCACCGATGGCATTCGTTCGCCTTGGAGGATTGACCCGCAATCTGCATGACAAACTCAATTCCTGGGGTAAGTCAGCGCGGCCACCCTGGGAGCCGCCACGGAACATCAGCATCGTTTAAGTAGCCGAAAAACTTGTAGCCATTGGCCCTACTACTGGATGCGCACGCCCGAGATGTTGCGCGCGATGACCAGTCGCTGAATCTCGGAAGTCCCTTCGAAGATCGTGTAGATATTGGGGGGAACGTGTGTTTTCACTGGTCAGAGGCATCATTACCAAACAATCGCCCCACAAACCGTGAGTCTTACCCCGTGAATCCCCACCAGAGATCCATCACGCCCCGCGTAGTTGGGAGATATGAGCACCTCCTTGATTAGGGTGCCTTCAATAGCTGGGTGGCTGGCAGGCTACTCGCCACGAGCAATGGTGAGCAGACTGACGACAACAACGAACGCATAGGGCTGACCCGTCTGGTTACGTACTATTGGGAGTTGTCACCGATGCTCTTGAGTCGAACGACCGCCTCGCGAAGAGACGGCAGCCGTTCGACAATGACGGATTCGACGACCGCGAAGTCGGTGTCGTGATAATGGTGCACGAGGACGTCGCGCATTCGCGCAATCTGATTCCACGCGACGTCGGGCTCGGCGGAATGGAGATCGGGATCGACGTGCTTGAGCGCCTCGCCGATCTCCATTAGTCGAGCACGACACGCGTCGTAGACAACGCCGTCGTGCAGATCGCCATCGGCGACCTAGTCACTTATGGCTTCAATGGCATTTTCGATGTCGGGTAACCACTCCTGGTCGCGACGAGTCACAGGCTGACGGCCTCGGCGAAGATCTTTTCCTTGACGAATGACCTGAGTCCGCGTGGCGTGCAGACATCAACCTTCACGCCGAGCTCTTCTTCCAGATCACAGCCCAGCGCCAGGATGTCGAGGGGGTGGGCATTCTCGTCGAAGTCGACCAGGAAGTCGATGTCGCTCTCCGGCGTTTCTGCTCCACGCACGACGCTGCCGAAGAGACGGACATTGCGGGCGTGGTAGCGAGCCGAGATGGCGAGAACCGCCTCGCGATGTACGAGTATCAGACGCCCGAGTGGCGAGGTAGCGACAAAGGTTCCTTCCATGGCTCTACGTTTACGTTGGTGCCGTGCCCGTTGGCCGGTGCGCGGTGCCCACCGAAGTCTCATGAAACCCTCAGCTTTGTAGGTCAGTCACTCCGGAACACCCAGGCCGATTCACGAGGAAATTGGCGACCGCCCCGTGGTACTGCGCAACAAGTGCCGAATCAACCACGTACTGGTTCCGGCGACGCAGGTGTCGTCACTGCGTCAATAGGTGACGGGTATTGCTGAGAGCGGTGCGCTGCCGTGCGGTATCGACGAGGAAGAACCCCTCAGATGGAGGTTTGATCTCTAGACCAAACTCCGAGGACGCCCTTGTGCGAAGTTTGAAGCGCGACCGAGAGTGCACGCACATCGGCGCGGCCCCAACTTCCGTCCGTCAGGACTGCAGCCTGCCGTACGATCTCGAGTTCCATTGCGCACCCAACCCCCGCGCCGGAGAGTTAGGGTCCTCGGGAAGATCGACATCGTCAGGCCACAGGGGTGCTGCGTGGGATGCCGCATCGAGAACTGCCGCTGCGTCAACCTCAATCGACGTCTGTGCCACTCCGAAGTCACGCCATTCGAACACGAAGGCCATCGGCCCCGCTGGAGGCAAAGGCTCACACCAGAACTCCTGGGACCACTTGCGACCACCACCACCGCCGCCCCTCGGATGGAGAGTCCGGACCGACGTATTTGCGCTGGGGATTGAGTTCCACCGACTCATCGCTCTCGACCCATCGGCGAACCCGATGCCGAAGCGAAGCTCACCACCAGTTGAGTCATTTCGGCCCCCCATCCCGGGGTGGAGAAAACCGAGCGGCGACGGAGCCGGGTTGAGTCGGCTGATAGCCACGAGTGAGAAGGCGAAGCCCGTCGGATAAGCGAAGAAGCCTGACACAATGACCGCCGCCTGGTCAGTGTGCACCAACAAAGGACTAAGGGCGACGGGGACGCCCGCAGTGTCATCGGGGTCGCCTCGCCACCTCACTCGTTGCGGCTCGGGCCGACGATGAGCATCATCTGGTGGTTCCAAGTCAGAAAAGAAATCCACGATCCGAGTCTTGCACCTTGATGGAAAACGACACGTCTGTAATTGCGAACGCAATAAAGCAAGTGGAGGGCCGGTGATAGACCCACAAATCATTCTTGGGTCCATGGAGCCCTGAAAGTAGAGTCTCCGAAGGTCGTTGCTCACAGCGAACTCAAGACACCTTCAAATGCAAACGCCTGTTGAATAATGACTCGTACTATTGAATGCGCACGCCCGAGATGTTGCGCGCGATGACGAGTCGCTGG
>JABBNY010000181.1 GCA_019352095.1 Acidobacteriota bacterium | reverse complement strand
CGTCGCTCGCCACGTGTGCGAGCGCGTCACGGACACGCGATGCGATCAGCTCTAAAAAGCCCGGCGCGCCGTACCATTCGTTGATCTCGAGGAGTTCGACGTCGTCACCGAGGGCCTCTTTCGCGCGTGCCATGTACTGGACTGTCGACATCGTCGACGAGTGCGGGGCGAGCACGAGTCCAACGACGGTGGTGAACCCCTCGTCTCGAAACGCCGCGGCGGTCTCTTCGAGCAGGGGCGGCTCGTACTTGGAGCCGAAACGAACGTCGAAGGAGCCCGGCGACGTCCGTTCGAGTGCGGCGGCGAGTCCAGCGACCTGGGCCGCGGTGCGCTCGGCGAGGGGCGAAGTGCCGCCAATGGCGTTATAGCGTCGCACCAGGTCTGCGAGTAGTTCGGGCGTGGGCGCACGTCCGTGGCGGATACGTGTGTAGTACGCCTCGACGTCCTCGGGCGTGCTCGGCGTACCGTAGGCCATCACTAAGACACCGGTCTTCATCGCACACCCGCTCTTCCTTCGTCGTGCACGACGCGAACGACCGCGGCGAGTGCGTCGGGGTCCGTTGACGGCAACACGCCGTGACCGAGGTTGAAGATGTGACCAGCGTCCTTTCCGGCGCGCGCCAGTACTTCGCGGGCGGCTTGGACGGCGAGGGCGTCACCCCCGAGGCACCGGGCGGGATCGAGGTTGCCCTGGACCGGCTTGTCGCCGACGCGACGCCGTCCGGCGTCGAGATCGACGTGCCAGTCAATGCCCATGACCGTGCTACCGGCGCTGCTCATCAGGTCGAGGAGTTCGCCCGTGCCGACACCAAAGAGGATCGTCGGCACGCCAAGGTCCGCCACGGCGTCAAAGACTCGTCGCGTCGCGGGCAAGGCGAAGCGCTGGTATTCATCTCGAGTCAACGAACCCGCCCAGGAATCGAACAGCTGCAGAGCGCGCGCACCGTGGGCGACCTGGGCGCGAAGGAAGGTGACGGTGATGTCGACCAGGCGGTCGAGGAGTAACTGGAAGAGCACCGGGTCTTGGTGCATCAAGCTCTTGATCACGGCGAAGTCGCGCGTGGGCGCCCCTTCGACGAGGTAACTCGCGACCGTGAAGGGCGCGCCGGCGAATCCGATCAGCGGCGTATTGGTCGCGGCCAGTTCTTTGACCACGAGCGACACGGTCTCGGTTACGTGGGTGATGTCTGACAACTCGAGGTCGCGAAGTCGTACCAGGTCATCGGCACTCTGAAAGGGTGCGGCGATGACCGGCCCGCGGCCGGGTATGACGTCCACGCCAAAGCCAATCGCGTGATAGGGCACGACGATGTCCGAAAAGAGGATGGCCGCGTCCACGCCGTAGCGCCGCACGGGCTGCAGTGTGATCTCACTCGCGAGCGCGGGGTCGCCAATCGCTTCAAGGATCGAACCGGTGCCGCGCAGCGCCCTATATTCAGGCAGGGACCGGCCCGCCTGGCGCATGAACCACACCGGTACGTGCGTAACTTGCTCGCCGCGGCACGCCTGTAAGAAAACTGGGTCGTTCACTTCGCTCCTTTGCTGCATTCAATCTAGGTGAGCGCACGCTGGATCGTCTCGAACGAGTGGTCAGCGCATTCCTCTAGACTTGTCAAACCCTATTTAAGGGCAGAGAAGAGGTCGAGATGGCACACGAACGTGAGGTCGCCGAGGAACAGACGTTTCTTGAGCATGCGTTAGTCGCACTCGACCACATGCGCGATGAGGCCCGCTCGCTACGTGATAGCGCCGCAGTGGCGAACATGCGAGGCGCCGGAGACCTCGTCGAGCGCGACGTCGTGATGGGGACCGCCCTGCACCGACTCGACCAACTCGCCATTGGCGACCAGCCCCTCTTCTTTGGTCGCATCGACTACGCACCCGACGAGCGTGGCGAGGCGGACGTGTACCACGTGGGACGCCTCGCGGTGTCTGACGAACAGCTCAACCCGTTGGTGGTGGACTGGCGCGCGCCGGTCGCCGAGGCGTTCTATCGGGCCACGGGCGTCGAATCGCTCGGCCTTTCACGCCGTCGCCACGTGGCGATACGGGGCCATGTGGTCCAAAGCGTCGAGGATGAGTACTTTGCGGACGAGAACGGCGATTTGCTCTTGCCCGAAGACGAAGCGCGCAGCGCAACCGAAGAGGGGCTCGTCGAGGGCGGTCTGGCCCTCGGTGGTCCTGGTGCATTGCTCGCGGCGCTCGGTCGCGCACGCACGGGGCGCATGGGCGACATCGTCGCCACGATTCAAGGTGAGCAGGACCGCATCATTCGTAGCCCCCTCGCGGGCGTGCTGCTCGTCCAGGGTGGGCCTGGCACCGGCAAGACCGCCGTGGCACTGCACCGCGCCGCGTATCTGCTCTTCACCTATCGCGCGACGCTCGAGCGTCAAGGCGTGCTCGTGGTCGGACCGAACCCTTTGTTCTTGAACTACATCGAGAACGTGTTGCCCTCACTCGGTGAGTCGGGCGTCACGCTCTCGACGATCTCGGGTCTGGTGACCAACGTCGAGATACGTGGTACCGACACCGAAGATGTCGACCAGTTGAAGGGTGACCTACGTATGGTGAGCCTCATCGCGCGCGCCCTTCGCACCCGCCAGCGGCCGCTGCGCGAAGACGTCCAGATCCCCGTTGGTCGAGCGATCATCGTGTTGAAGGCCCGCTACACCCACGAAGCGGTGGAACGCGCGAGGCGTCGGCCCGGAAATCACAACCAGCGTCGCTCGGCGGTGGGTCGCGAACTGGCGAATCGATTGGCCCAGGAGTACCACCAGCGCTTCGTGCGTGACGCGAGCGAAGACGTCAACGGGGTCAGCGACCTCGCGGAACTGATCAGAGCGACCAAGGAGTTCAAAGAGGCGCTTCAGCGCATCTGGCCTCGACTCTCCGGTCAAGAACTGCTGCACGACCTCTTTGGTGCGCCCGCGCTGTTGCGCGCCGCCGGCAAGGGCGTCTTGAGCGACAACGAACTTGAATTGCTCGCGCGAAAGCGCTCGTCGACCCTCGAAGAAATCGAGTGGACCAAGGCCGACGCGGCGCTGATCGACGAGGCGCGTGTGCTGCTCGGCCCGCGCAAGCGCCCCCGTCCGCCAGTGAAGCTCGGCGAGTCGGGGATCCTCGACGGCATCGACCTCGACGCCTACCAGGGTGACACGCGCGCGGCGGCGTTACGCGAAGCGCAACGACTCGCGCCGGTCCAGAGCAGCGAGCTCGACGAGGCGGAGTTCGTGACCTATGGCCACATCGTCGTCGACGAAGCCCAGGACCTCTCACCGATGGAACTTCGGGTCTTGAAGCGTCGTGACCTCACCGGTTCGATGACCATCGTTGGTGACATGGGTCAGGCCACGACCATCTCGTCGTCGGCGTCGTGGAATGCGTTGCTCGAGGTGCTGGCACCTCGACGAGTCCCAACCCGCGTCGATCTCACCGTGAGCTATCGCACACCCGAAGAAGTGCTGGACTTCGCGGCGCCGACCCTGATGGCGGCGACCCCCGGCCTCGAGCCCCCACGTCCCGTTCGACGCGCAGGCTTCACCCCGATCGTGGAGGTCGTCGCGCCCGAGCGCTTCGCCGACGCCCTCGTTGAAGCAACACGCCGAGAGGTCGAAGCAGTGCGACCCGGTCGCGTGGCGGTCATTGTGAGCGCACGTCGGGTCGACGAAGTGATCGCAGTACTCACGAGCCAAGGTCTTGACGCGGTCGACCCGCGTGAACAGGAATCACGCGGACTCGGCGCGGACCTCGTGGTCCTGGCCGCCGAGGCCGCGAACGGCCTCGAGTTCGACGCGACACTCGTGGTCGAACCTGGTCAGATTGCCAGTCGTGGCGCGGAGGATTCGATCACGAGCACGCCGCGAGGGCTGCGCACCCTCTATGTCGCCATGACCCGCCCGACGCGTCGTCTCGCCATACTCGCATGCGGGACACTCCCCGACACGCTGCTGTAAGAGTTCTCAGGGGGTGTTCGCAGCGGGTAGGTGATTTCCGCTAGAAAGGTAGGCGTGAGTCAGGCGATTCCCCTCAATAGCCTGGCGAAGCAAGAGAAGATCGTCCACGATCGTCCTCCGATGCTGGCCATCGGCGTGATGATTTGGCTCGGCAGCGAGCTGATGTTCTTCTCGGGACTCTTCGCCGCTTTGTTTACCATCCGTGCACATCTGGCGGCGTGGCCTCCCGTCGGCACCAAGCTCGACGTGCTGCAATCGGGGATATTCACCATCATCCTCGTCGCGTCATCATTCACCATGCAGTACGCGGTGTGGCTTATCGAGCACCGCCGTCGCGCTGAAGCTCGACGCTGGGTCATCATCACGATCGTCATGGGCACCTTGTTCGTCATGAACCAGGCGTACGAGTGGATCCACCTGACGACTCGTTGGTACACGAACTCCTTCGGCTCGGTGTTTTTCATCACCACTGGCATCCACGGGCTCCACGTGTTCTTGGGTCTAATGGCGATGCTGCTCCTGCTCTTTCGTATGCGCGGTACTGAAGGTGATCCCGGTGAGCTCTCAACCTTCCAGGGCGTGAGTTACTACTGGCACTTCGTTGATGTCGTCTGGATTGGGCTGTACTCGGCCCTCTTCTTGTTGAAGTAGGGCAGCGTGATTACTACCTCTTTGAAGCGAGTGGGATTGCTGACAATCGCGGGGTTGCTGGTCGCCGCGCCACTGACGCTCTTTGTTGCGGGGGCGGGAGCCCAAGGTCGCGTCGTGTACCAGACCACTCGAAAGAACGCCGGCACGCCCAACTCGACCAACGTCACGACCAACTCATCGGGCGTGGTTATCAGTTACGGCAACAGTGCGATCACCTATAACGCCCCCTCGCCCAAGCTCGCGTCGCTCGGCCAAGCGCTCTTCTTACAGAACTGCGCGTCCTGTCACGGCACCGAAGCGAACGGCGTACCCGCGAACGGGACATCGGGTGCTTTCCCGAACCTGGTTGGACTGGGTCCGGCGACCATTGACTTCTGGATCGAATCTGGTCGCATGCCCGCGGCCGATCCGCGCGCGGTCCAAGCCAAGCGTCGCACCCCGCGTCTCAGCGCCAAGCAGGCGGTGGCCATCGCGGCGTGGGTGAACTCGCTGTCGCCGAGCTATCCCGATATCCCCACACCGAACCTGAAGAACGCCAACGTCTCGGATGGCGCAGCGCTCTTCGCCCTCAACTGCGCGGCGTGTCACACCATTGAAGGTGACGGCGACGCCCTGGCCCACGGGACCTACGCACCTTCGCTGCGCAACATCCCCGCATACCAGGTGGTCGAAGCGATCCGCACCGGTCCGGGCAACATGCCTCGTTTCACCGGCAACCTGAGTGACTTCCAGGTGCGCGACATCGTGAAGTACGTCACCACAGAGATCCAGCACCCCCAGAACATCGGTGGTCTCGGACTGGGTGGTCTCGGTCCGGTGGCCGAAGGCTTCGTTGGACTGTTACTTGGCGTGGGCATTTTGGCTCTCGTCGGATTCTGGGTAGGAGAGCGCCAGTGAGCG
>JABBNY010000180.1 GCA_019352095.1 Acidobacteriota bacterium | reverse complement strand
CTTGGGAGACTATCGTCGCCTAGGACAGAGGCGGGCCGACGCCGCGATGAGCTGAGCCCCTCCCCAGAACCTGGTGAAGGGTGAGTAGTAAGCCGCTACGGCATTGATTTGGGTGAGGTGGTAGGACCACCACGAAGAAAAGGTGATGGCGATGACGAGGAACGTCGCCAACCAGACGGCGCGATACTTTCGAGGCGCGAGCGCCACGAAGGAAAAGATGACCAACGGATAACAGAAGTAAAATTGTTCCTCGACCGCGAGGGTCCAGAAGTGGGTGATGAGTGAAGGAGCGACTCCCGGCACGAAGTAGTTACTTCCGGTATTGATTAATCTGAAGTTCGCTCCGAACAGCGCCGCCCAGCGCACATCGACGAGGAGCGTCGACTCAAAATTGGCACCGAGCAGTAGATAGGCGCCAAAGACCGTGACCACGAGTGTCAGGGTGGCCGCGGGCACGATGCGTCGGACCCGACGTGCGTAGAAGTAGCGGAGATTACTCACGATGTCGTGCTTGGGCTGTCTAAGCAGTAAGCCAGTAATCACGAATCCACTGATGACGAAGAAGACGTCAACACCGATGAATCCCCCGCCAAACCTTGGCACCCCGGCGTGGGCCATGATGACGAGCATGACGGCCACCGCTCTTAGTCCTTGGATATCAGCTCGAAAGGACGAGCGCCGCGCGGCAGGCTCGACGAGGGGACGCGTGGCGAGGTAGCGCTCGTCGAACGACGGGTCCCTGTCCACGAAGTTGACAGTAGTCGTGGGCTCTCAAGCACCTGAGCCCGAACGAGTGCGAAGGTCTACACTCAATCCAACTAACTCAGGCCAAGTGATCATAAGCTTTGGACCTCCTAACGGGGTTCAGCCCACCGCGACTTGAGTCGAGGG
Organism: Acidobacteriota bacterium; assembly: GCA_019352095.1. GTDB lineage: Bacteria > Actinomycetota > Acidimicrobiia > Acidimicrobiales > RAAP-2 > RAAP-2. The sequence continues at coordinate 4,693 of JABBNY010000180.1, read as the reverse complement.
TATCGAACAGTGTCCAAGTGTGTCACTATGAATCATGTCTCGATCCAGTAAGGAGTATCTGTGAAGGTTGTCATCACGGGTGCCCACGGCAAGGTTGGCCGGGCGGCGACTCAGGCGCTGCTGGATGCGGGTCACGACGTGCTCGCGACCGACCTGACCCGACCGAGTTTCGATCGCGCGCCAGAGGGGGCGGCTCGGTACCAAATGGCCGATCTGACCGATGCCGGCGAAGCCTTCGCCGTCATCCGCGGGGCCGACGCCGTCGTGCACGCCGCCGCGATTCCAGAGCCAACCGGCAATCCGCCCCACGTCGTGTTTCGCACCAACGTGATGGCGACGTTCAACGTCCTCGAGGCGGCCGTGCGCTTCGGGGCGGAGCGCTTCGTGAACATCTCGAGCGAGACCGTGCCTGGCTTCTTCTTTCCCGAACGCGAATTCCTTCCCGACTACGCGCCAGTCGATGAACTCCACTCGGTGCACCCGCAGGATCCCTACGCATTGTCCAAGTACTTCGGTGAGCAGCTCATGAACGCCGCCGTGGAACGCTCAGATATCAGGTGCATCTCGCTGCGCCCGAGTTGGGTTCAGAACGAAGACAACTACGAACAGAATCTTGGGCCCCAAGTGCGCGACGCTGCGCAGCTCAGTCCCAACCTGTGGAGCTACATCGACGTCTACGATCTGGCCGACGCGATCGTGTTGGCAACGGAGTCGCAGCTCCCGGGACATGAGGTCTTCTATATTGCTTCCCCAGACAACGTCGGTGGCAGGAATTTCGCTGAGATCTTGCGCCAGTACTACGGGGACAAGATCGAGTTACGAGCCGTATCGCGCCCAGATGCGTCGGGCATCTCCTGTGAGAAGGCGCACCGGATGCTCAACTGGATGCCGAAACGGTCCTGGAGGGACTACCTCGACTCCGATGGAAAAACGATCTCGCGCGGCTGAGATCGGTTCGCGTTGCGAGCACGGCCGTCCTCACCGCCGTACGTCAGCACACCGCCCCTGGCGACGTGCGGGACTTGAGAAGCGGAGTCTGGGAAGTTCGAACACGACACCACTCGACGCGGCCGCGGGACGGAGTGCAGGTGAACTCGCCCTCAATGCGACGGCCCATTGGACCCGCAGCTCCTCGGTCGCGATGTGATTCTTCTGATGGTACGGTGATTGCAGGAAGCCAAGACCTCGCAACCTTCGAATCTGACACTTAGACACAAGGACGAAGCGGGATGGGGATGACGTCGATAGTTCAATCCGAGTTGTTCGGAGTAGCGATGGCCATATCGGACGCGTCATCCAAGGGCGCTCTCGACCAGCGTGGCGGGGATGACTCGATGCGCGCTACGCCTCGGCCGAGCGGACGATGACGTCCGAGGGCGAACAACCCGGTCGTGACGAAGACGCTGAGGCGGTTCCCGGCCTCATACTTCCAAATTCCATAGAGAGAGCGCTCGACGAGTCCGACGACTCACTCGGTGCTCTCGGCCGCCCGTTCAATCATCGTTCGCCGTTCTTCATCGGGCTGAATGCAGCGTTCGGGGTCACCGTCGCGTACGTGATCGTTCGTGGAATTGCCGACGTGACAGCGGTGCTCGTGATCATCGGTTTGGCTCTGTTCATCGCCATTGGGCTGAATCCCGTGATCGTGTTCTTCGTCAATCGGGGGCTTCGCCGTTGGATTGCGGTGGGATTGGTGACTCTGGGGTTCGTGGTCATGATCGCGGGGTTTGTGATTTCAGCGACGTCTCCCATCTCAAATGAAATCCATGCCCTGGTGAAGAACTATCCGCGCTATAGAGACAACATTGCGGCGGGTAGAGGGTGGGCCGGGAGCCTCGCGGTGAAATTTCATTTGACCAGTTACCTGCGCGGCACATCGAAACTGACGCTTCCGGTCGGAGGTGTATTGGGTGCTGGAAAGATGCTGCTGAGCATTGGCGTTGCAACCATCAGCGTCGTTGCACTGACCATATATTTCCTCTTCGCCCTTCCTGGGGTAGAGAAGCTCTGGCTTTCGCTAATTCCGCGGAGTCGTCGTGAGCGTGTTGAGCTTCTGACGAACGAGGTGTTCACACGGGTGGGCGGCTTCATGCTGGGCAACCTGTTCACCTCGCTCATTGCCGCGTTGGGTACGTACATCTGGCTCCGCGTGTTTGGCGTCCCCGATGCGTTACTTCTAGCGCTCGTGGTTGCGCTGTTCGACCTCGTACCGATGGTCGGCTCGACGGTCGCGGGAATCATTGTCTCGCTCGTTGCCCTTTCCAAAGGTGTGCCGATCGGCATCGCGACACTCGTGTTCTACGTCACCTATCGCTACGTGGAGGACTATCTACTCAATCCGCGCATCATGAAGCGAACCGTGAAGGTTTCTCCAGGTTTGACGATCATCGCGACGTTGATCGGGGGCACGCTGCTCGGGTTGATTGGCGCTCTCGTGGCTATCCCAGTCGCCGCGACGATCCAACTCATTCTTCAAGAGGTTGCAATCCCTCGACAGAACCAGCGATGAGTGACCTTGAGCGGTAGCGCGCCTGAGGAACTGGAGGATGGTGCGACGATGAGTTCGCCCGCGCAATTTGTCGCATCAACATCGAAGAGAGATCGCGTACGCCGACCCACCGACGCACTTCTCTCCCTCTTCGCTCTGGGCGTTCTGGTGCTGACGATCGCTTTGATTCGGATACTCCCCGCGGGAAGCACCGAGTTCTCCAACGGTGTGTCGCGATGGGTCCAACACATACCACTCTGGCTGTCCTCCGCCGCAGAGGTTGCCGCAGCCCTGGGCAGCATCGCAGTGATTGGCGTTGCCTTCGTCACACTTATCCGTACCGATACTCGAAGTGCTGTGAACGCCGCCATCGCGACAGCCGTCGCGGCAGTCGTGGCCATCTTCGCCACCACCGTGTTACACAGCGAGCACGGTGTCGTCTCGCAGGCGCTGCTCCAAGGCAAGAACCCCGCAATTTTCGTGGTGAACGCTGCAGTGGTTACCTTTCTGGTCGTCAGTGATCTTGCGCGGCGCTCGTGGTGGACCCGTTGGTACACGCTGTCTGGTGCCGGACTCCTGCTCACGGGCCTCGCAGTGGATTCGCTGACCCCCTTTGGCGTCGGTGTCGTGTTGTTTGGCGCGCTGGGCATGGGATGGGCGCTTCGTTGGATGCTCGGTGCGCCCTCGGTTCGACCACAAATCTCTGAACTCGTCACCTGGTTTCACGACCATCGACTCTCTGTCAGCGAGCTCAGAGAGTTCGACGGCGATGTCGCCCACCTCGTCGGGCGCCTGAGCGATGGCACTCGGATTGATGTGCGCATGGCAAACCGTGATACTCGTGGATCGGGATTGCTACTGCGTCTATGGTCAAGGCTCCGACTTCGCCAGGTGGTCGTTGGCCATGTGGCGCTCAGTTCTCGATCCCGATTGGAACATCTTGCACTGGCGAGCCTCGTCGCTCAGAGCAAGGGAATCCTGAGTCCGTCAGTGCTCTTGCTCAACGAAATGCCGAGCGAGACGCTTGTGCTGGTTATGAACGTGCCCGATGGCACTGCACTGGGAAACGATATAGCGGGTGCGAAGGCTGTGTTTCGCGCCCTTCGAACGCTGCATGATGCGGGAGTCGCCCATCGTGACCTTCGCGCCATCAACCTCCTCGTGACTGACGCTTCGGCTGGGTTCTCGTCGCTCGACGCCGCTCTGCCCGGGGCCGGTGAACTCGTTCGACGTCTCGATGTGACCCAACTCCTCACGACGCTCGGCCAGCTGATCGGTCCGGCTGCAGCCGTCGAGGCACTGCGGAGCTCCTACGTGCCGAGCGATGAGTTGGCGATTATCGCCACTCTGCAACCAATCGCTCTCGCACCATGGGGTTGGGACGCCATGCGCAATGCTCGCGGATGTCTGGCCGAAGTCCGCTCCGAGATGGCCACCGCGGACGTTGACGAGCCTCCAATCACGCGCCTTGAGCTATTTCGCTGGCGTACTGTCGCCAGTACTGTCGCCCTGACTGTCGTTGCCTTTTTGTTCATTGGTCAGTTCTCGAAGGTCAATCTCTTCGGCGCCCTTCGTCACACCCAAATTGGCTGGTTCCTCGTCGCTCTACTCGGCTCCGCCATCACCTACTTTGGCGCGGCAGCAAACCTTGCCGCATTCGTGCCGAAACGACTCTCGCTCGTTCGCGGCTTCTTCGTACAGCTCTCGAGCGCGTTCGTGGGTGTCGCCATGCCACCGACGGTGGGTCATGTGGCTGTTAACTCGCGCTACCTCACTCGCCAGAATGTGGATCCAAGTTCGATCGCGGCGGCCGTTGCGCTGTCGCAGATCGTGAATGTCGTGACCTCAGTCCCTCTGCTATTCATCTTCGGACTTCTCACCGGCTCGGGTGTTAGCCGGTTCAAGATCGTGCCTGGTGCTGATCTGCTCATCGCATTAGCCGCGATAGTTGTCATCGTCGGAGGCGCCCTGCTCGTACCCGACTTGCGCAGGCGCTTTGCGCAACGAATATGGCCCCACGTCCGAGGGGTATGGCCGCGCTTACTCTTTGCCGTCTCTCAGCCACTGCGGCTCGCCGCAGGCATCGGCTCCAACCTCCTGCTCACGTTTGGCTACCTCGTGGCATTTCTCGCGTCGCTGCACGCGCTCGGTGCGCATCCGGCTCTCTTGCCAGCAGCGATCGTGTATCTCGCGGGGAACACGGTG
>JABBNY010000179.1 GCA_019352095.1 Acidobacteriota bacterium | reverse complement strand
GATTGTCGTCGGGCGACGTTCTGAATGGCCGGCTATCGGGAACTTGACGTGCGGGTTCACGTCGGGCCACCAACTTGCACGTTCTCCGACCCCTTGAGCCCGACCTCCGAGTAGAGGAGGTGAAGCGCCGGACTACCCACCACTTTCACGTCCAGGTGATCGGGAAAGACCACCACGGATTCGACCATGTTCTCAATGAGAATTCGTCGCTCACGGTCGTCTGCGGCTTCCCAGAGCGTCTCAATGTCGAGATTGGCCAGGACTGCTGCAACCTCCTCGAATCGAGTCTCTAGGTCCGTCTGAGACTTGGCTTGTTCACTCAGTGCAGCGGCTTCGTGACGCACTGCCTCGATGGCAATGCCGAGTCGAGTTTCCTCCTCGTGAAAGAGGTCCTCGCTGATCTTGCCCTTGTAGTAGAGGTCGAGGAGTTTGCGCCGATCGTCGCTGAGAGCCTTGAGAGTCACCCCCGGCGTTGCCTGTCGGGTCCGGCGCGGCGCCGCCGCGTCCGGTCCCCGACCAGCCAACCTCCGGCGAATGGCTTCTCGAAGTCCGTCGTTGCGACCAATTAACGCAAGACCCATTACCGCTGCTCGGCCAATCCCGCGCGTGCTCTTGCTCGCCAGTGGGCAACCTTTTCCGCGATGCCAGCAGCGGTACGACACCGAGCCTTGACCGTTCTGCATAACGGACATTTTTCGCAGGCACTGACCACAGATGACCCTGCCCGAAAGCGGGTCCTTCGAGCGACGCACGCCTGTGGTGTGAGCGCGCTGGGCTGCTTGCCATTCTTCCTCGGTGATGATCGGCTCGTGCACGCCCTGGGACCACTCCTTCCTGAACGCGATCTTGCCTAGGTAGACCCTCGACTCGATGATGGTCTTCACCGTTGAGGTCTTGACACCGGTCGCTTGCTCGATGCCGACATAACTCACGCCATCGCGACGGAGGCGAAAGATTTCTCTCACGACGATGGCATCGTGATTGGGCACGAGGTACTTGTCGACGAGGTCGTAGCCGAACTTTGGACGGTTGAGGTGGCGTCCTTCTTTGCGTGCGCGAGCGTTACCCATGCGGACGTTCTCGGATAGTTGCTCGCGGTAGTACTGGGCGAACGTTCCAACGATGTGGTAGTACATACGTCCCGATGCCGAACCTAGGTCGAGATTCTCCTGGACTGAGTGCAGCGAGATACCTAAGGCACTGAACTTGTCAGCGAGTTGGATCAGATCGGCGAGACTGCGCGAGAGCCGGTCAAGACGCCACACCAGGACGTGCTTGACGTGGCCCGCCTCGCAAGCGGCGAGCAATTGCTGCAAACCCGGACGTGACATGTTCTTGCCAGAGATGCCCGGATCGGTAATGACGGTCACGGCGCCGAGGTCGCGGAAGTCCGCATAGGTCTGCAGGCGGTCCGTCTGCCCCTCGATCGAGTATCCCTCCTCCGCTTGATCCTCCGTCGATACACGGCAGTACGCCAGGGTTAGCACGCAGTCCTCCTTTGGGTCCGGTGTTCTTGTTCACAATACGCATGGCAATGGCGATGAGCGTCGAGGCCACCGCGTCGAGGTCAGTGGGCACGTTCACGGTAGCCCGTTCTTGCGACGTTTGTCCGCGATGCGCTCGCGCATAGTCGTATCGGTCCGCTCGGCGTACTGGGCGAGGAAGTTGCTCAGGTGAGGAACCAGGTCGGCGAACGACTCGGAATGGGTCAGCGCGCCGAAGTTCGCCAGGTACCCCGTGAGCGCGGGCAGGATGTTCCAGATTTGCCCGAGGGTCTTGCCGCCGTAGGTACGCGAGATGCCGTAGTCGTTCTCGGCGATCCGGGCGCGCTGCACGCATCGCCAATCACTTGATACTGGCCGACGTGATTTGTTCTGGTCGTCGGTAATCGCTCGGTGGGTGAGCCACTGAGTAGTCAGGTAAGCCCACAGCGAACCCGTAGCGTCCAGGACTTCGTCAGGTCGATTCACTCCGAATTGACGCAGGGCGTCGCGCGCCAGTTCGAACTCGACTCGCAAGACCTGTTGGTCGGGGTCGAAGTTCTCGCCCCAGATGTCCTTCCAGTAGAGCGAGCCGGTCTTGGCGGACTCGATGGTCTTGTCGTAGAGGCGTGCCGAGATGGTGCCGGACGTTCGCTTGCCGAACTGGAGTCCGTTGAACTCGTCGGAGGCTTCACGTAGTCCGAGGTCGGTCGCTCGACAGAGGAATTCGCGCCGATCATCACCGTTGAGCGACCAGCCCTGAAAGTCGGCGAAGAGGTCGAGACGACTCACCGTCAACAGGACCGGACCACAGGCGTTCTCCAAGTGCTGAGCAAACCATTCGACCGCCGCGCGAGGGCCAATCCCGTGCAGGAATTCAGCGCGCGGTTGGACTCGAATGGCGGGCAGACTCTTGCTCGCAGTGATGCCGACACGCCCGTAGAGATGATCGAGACTGAAACGGTACTTGCCAAAAGCGCGAGCCTGCAATTGCATCTCCACGCCACCGAGATCAAAAGGCACGGAGTCGTCGATCTCTTCGGCCCGTGCGCGCGCCTCGTTGAGAGCGAATTCCAAGTCAGCCGAGATGACAGCGCGACCCGAGAGGTAGAGCGCGTCCACCCCAGACGCCAACTCGCGTACTCGTGGTAACGAGTCTTCGCGAATCACTGGGGGGAGTTGAGTTACTGACACTATTCTGTCAGTGTAGTTCTACTGACAGAATTCTGTCAATAGACTATGATCGCTAGCAATGACAGGGGGGGCCAGGTGCCGAAGAGATCACCCGTAGGTCCATCGAGTCGGCAACCAACCTGGGCTGAGATCGGCATTCGAAATGCTGGATTCTTGAAGGCTCAGACGGCACTCGTGTGGGCGTGGATGTGGGCGGTCACGCGGGAATCGGTCGGGCATGATCCAACAGTCGAAGAAGTGGCGGAATGGTTCAATGAATCTTCTCGGACGGCCTACCGTGAGAAGGCAGCATTTACGAAGGCGTTTCCGATGCTCGAATCACCCGCGAACATCTTCAATGATCCCGTGGCCCGAGCAAAACTCGCTGATTTTGCAAAACTCACTGACCAAATGGCCGCCAAAAAGCGCGCGCGGAGAAAAGTCCCCGAATCAGCAGTCATTGACGTAGGGCTACTGAAAGCACCTTTCTAGGACCAGTTCCTGAACCTACGATTATCTGAATGTATTTAGCGGGTGCTGTAATACAGGGGACGCACCCTGAGCCAACGCCAAACGCGATCCTTCGCAGACAATCAACCGTTTAGTCGCTTCCAACCTTGAGCATCTGCGACGAGAGTGTTGCCAATTGCAATCACTCGGTTCATATCCCTTACCGTAACCTTGGCCATCGTCAACGTAGGAACCAGTTTTGGTTCCGCAAGTCCTAAAACGTCTGCTGACACGACACCAACTGCCTTGGCAAAACTCAGCGTGACATTCTTCAGTTGAAGCGAGGGCGCAAACGCGACCGCGGAAATTAAATGTTTCTCATCGCTTGACATCGCGGAAGACAATGCGAAAAGCGCGGTCGGACGATGACTAACAACGAAGGTAACAGTGTCACTATGAACCTTGGCGGCACTCGCGAGATATGAGGTGGCTGACTTATCCACGATGCCGATCCATGATTGGAAGCGTTGCTGCTTCGTGGACGCTCCTGCTGCACTAGCAACTGACAACGTAAGAATTAGCCCCGCCGAACTTACAACGACTAATTTGCGAATCCACATAGTATTCTCCTCGCTCTAAGAACTTATTCCACAATCTTTGAGTTTTCGCTCACGCCTCGAAGCCGCCAACCATTAACGTACAAACTTCAACCAAGGGTATAGCAGCCAGATAGCTTGCTATCTCACCGTCCGTACCCACGGTCACTTTTGGCGCCCTAAACCAGTTGCCCATACCGTTAGTCTCACTTTCAGAGAATGTGAAAGTCAGACGGGTGTCTTTCGAGCCACGAGGACATCAGAAGCGCAACCAATCTTTCTCGATAGTGCACGGAACATTGAGCCACTAGACAGGAGGGGTGATTGAATACCACCTCTCCCTTGAAGGAATGCTCTACACCAACGTATTCCCTATTGTTCTGTTCCGCAGTACCGATGAGATTGGTTTCCAGCCAGTAGCGGCAGTTGGCACTGGATTTACGCTTGGCGAAGGAACTTTCATCACTTGCTGGCACTGTGTCTCAGTGAATCTCAAAGAAGGCGAGTATTACGGAATCCCTTATGGCGCCGAAATGTCGCTACCAAACCAAGTTGCGGTTTTAGGCAACATTCGTCAAGAACCGAATCGTGCGGACCTAGCGGTGGCATCAATTGGAATTGGAACTCGAAATTCACTTCGCGTTGCGGATCGCCCAGCGTATTGGGGGCGCGACGTAGTTGCATTGGGATTTCCTCATCCAGAAAACACCGTGAATCCCGCAACAGGTGAACCACTCATCCGAACGCAGAGCCGAGCCTTAAAAGGGTACGTGTCTACTGTTGGGTTGCACTCGACAGGAGGCGCACGAGAAGCCAAGTATTACGAACTTGGCATGCCCGTACCCATGTGGGCTAGCGGATCACCTCTCTTCGATGCCGAGACCCTCGAAGTCGTTGGGGTTCTTGCCGGTGAGCGAACTTCTCAAGTTGGCAACTCGGGTGAGTTTACGACAGGCCTAGCTCTTCACCTAGATGTTCTCCGCAGCGTCCTCAATTTGGCCCCCTGAATTTGCCAAGTCTCCACTCGGAGATTGTGCACGTCGGGCCGAGGTACACAGCCCAATGGGACCCGACATCGACCTTTGGAAGATAATGTCACTGAACTTCTGACCAGTGAGCACTGTCATATTTTGAACGTCGACCTTTAGTCATAGAACATTCCCTGGTCAGCGGCCGAAGGCTGCAACAGAGATGAACGACTTAGTTAACCTCTCCGAGTATTTACCGCCTTCTGTATAGCTTGGCGAAGCGTCTCGAAGTCACTCTCATGTCTCTTCGCGAACACGACTGAGTTCTGATCTTTCACCGCTCCCATTGACCTTCCGCCGAACCGCTCACGGTTCTCCAATGCGCCTGCGATGGTGAACCCGATAAATCCCACTATGACGGCACCGGCGGGTTTCCAGTCGATGGCCGATATGGACGAAATGGGAATGACTTTCTCACCCTTGCCGACAGTGAAGCCGCCCCTTCTTCCCTTTCGCAATATTGTGACAGCAGCTCCATCGAATATGATCTGCCCCGCGTGGCTCGTTGCAGTCACTGTGGCAGGTTCTTCTCTATGCAAGCCAAACGCATTGGGCGCAGCCGCTATCTGACGCCCGCAAGCGGAGCAGAAATTGCTGGAGTCTGCCATCTCACTTCCGCAGTTCACACAGAACATGGGTTGCACCTGCCGGTTTGTTTTTTAGTGTTGATATTGACGGGAAGCCACGTGCATAATCTACTGACTAATCGCTATTGGCGCCGGCGATCATCGTGCCATTACTTCCACGGGCGAATTCGCCAGTCGGAGAACGTGCACCTCCCTCCTCTGACCCGAACAATCACTCCGAACTTCACCTCTGGCACTCAGTGAGAGGAAACCGGCTTGATTAGTTGACCA
>JABBNY010000178.1:1560-5634 GCA_019352095.1 Acidobacteriota bacterium | reverse complement strand
CTTCGCGGTCGCGTCGCTGTGCGCCGCCATGGTCGTGTTCGCGATTGGTGAGACCATGATGTCGCCGGTCGGGCCCTCACTCGTCAACGAGATCGCCCCAGAACACTTGCGCGGTCGCTACAACGCGACCCAGGGACTGGCGTGGGGGCTCGCCGGCAGTCTGGCCCCCGCGATCACGGCGATCTATTTTGACAACAACGTCAGCAACTGGTGGCCAATCAGTACCGGTGTCACGTCACTCGTCGGCGGACTCATCATGCTCAATCTTCGCCGTCGCCTTAGTGCCCGCGAGGATGGTCGACATACGAGTGCCGAGGCGTGACCTCGACGAGGTGTCGCCTATTCCTGGATGATTTCGAACGCTCGAAGATTACGAATTCGATCGTGTCGACGACTTCGCAGTTTTCGCTCTGATAGTTCCTTCAGTTCGGCGTAGGACTTTAGAATCGATCGGTGCACGTTGGCCACGGTCACGAAAGGGTTGACGTCTTCGCTCACCACTTCGTCGATGAGGCCCAGACTCAATTGGTCGGCGGCCGTCGAGCGCATGGTCGCAAGGGTCATGCGCACTTGGTCGTGCGTGGGCGCTGGCGTCTTGTAGAGGATCGACGCAGCGGATCGCGGTTCAGCGACGTAGGCCATGGCCTTTTCGAGCATCATCACGTGATCCGCCATTGGTGTCGTGGCCAGTCCGCCACCACTGCCGAGCGCTCCCGCGACCAAGGTGATCACCGGCTCGGAATAGTCAATACCCTTCAGAATCGAGCGCGCGATTGCTCGAGACTGACCGCGTCGTTCACTCTCGAGCGTGGGCTTGGCGCCCAGGGTGTCGGTGACGAACAGCGCGGGCAGCCGTAGGCGTTCACCCATCTCGAGCATGCGCTCCATGAAGGCGAAGTCCTCGGGCGCGGGATTCGATGGGCGTTTGACGATCGTGTCACCGAGCCTCTTGTACGAGGGCTGGGTCCCCACGATCACGAAGGGCTGGGCGCCGATCTTGGCGAACGCACCGACGATCGCCGGGTAGCGTTTGAAGTCACCTTCTTGGACGTAGTTGTAGACGGCGGTCGCCTCAGTGAAGGCAAAACGAGCGATGAACTCGAGGTCGACGCGGTTGGCGTCGGTCATGAGGTCCTGGTACTGCTCGACCAAGGCGTCCGAACTGTCCTGGACCGACGCCACGCGGGCCGGTGCGGGCGAAAGGATCTCGGGCTGATGGTCCACCTCGAAGCCCGGACCATGGATGCCAACCGTGCCGAATTCGAAGACTCGCCGCTGCTCACTGACCGTGACGTTTCGGATCAGGGGCTGGGTCTCACGGGTGATCTCGTGGTGTTTGTCGGGCAGGGTCGTCGAGAGCAGTATCTCCCCGATGTAGTCGACCAGTCCGTTCACGTCGGGCAGTACCACGTCAATATTTCGATCGAGCAGGTTAGCCTCGGCGCTCTGGGAATCCTGGGGGACGATGATCCCCTCGTAGGCTTCGATGACCTTGGGGCCAGCGAAGCCGAAGTTGGTACCAGATGTGGCGAGTATGAGGTCCGCGTTGGGGACCGCACTCGCCGAGACGCCGCCCCACACGTTGCCCAGTAGCACCGCTATCTGGGGTTGGGCGACCTTCTCCTTGAAGTCTCGCAACGCCTCGACCATGCGTGTCATCTGCGTGAGACCGGCGAAGTTCTCGTGCTGACGTACGCCGCTCGACACGTAGACACTGATGAAGGGAAGTTTCTTGCTGATCGCGAGGTCGGCCGCGGCCTGGAAGGTCTCGCCCGACACGACGCCGAGTGAGCCCGCGAAGAAGTCCCAGTTCATTGAGTACATCACGACCTGACGCCCGGCGATGGTCGCGAGTCCGTAATTCGAAGACTCGGACTTCCCCTTGCGCGTCTCGTGACGCAGCTTGTCGGCGTAGGACTCGTTGCGCTCGTCACCGTGCCCTCGTCGTACGAGTCCGATGATGTCCTTTGCGATACGCCAACGTCCGTGGCTCGCCTTGAAGTTCACCAGTTCCTGCAGCAACAACAACTGTGAAGGACTGTTGACCTTCTTGCGATTTCGAAGGTGTGGCTCGACCTCGGTCTCAAAGACGGGAAGTCCGGCGGGGAAACCTTCGCCGTACAACCGTGAATCAAATTCGTCTTCGTACGCGGGTCCGCTCTGTTCGTCGCGGTTTGCCATGAACGTCCATTATTGCACTTCGCACCCCACGCCAAAATGGCCGTAAACCGTCGCACGACGTGACGCCCACATTGCGGGACTGTGACACGCTTACTCTGGAGTAGGTGCGTCACTGCGCACTCGTCACGCGCACGATGGAAATCTTGAGTGCCCGTCTAGAGCTCGTTGACCAGCTGCTCTACCCTCGCGGTCCAATCGCGGTGCTCGGTGCTCTCATTGCGTGCGTGCAGTGTCGCGCGCTCTTCTCGTAACGTGCGTGCGACCACGCTCAGGTTGTCGGGCAGCACTCTCACCGCGTGATCGCGCACCCACTGCGCCAGTGCGGGTGATGCCCCACCGCTCGACACCGACACAATGACATCACCGTCACGATGAACGGCGGTGAAATAGAAATTGGACCGTTTCGGATCGTCGACCACGTTCACCAAGACGTTGCCCACGAGCGCCTCCCGCACGATCTGGTCATTGACCTCGTCGTCACCGGTGGCGGCTACGACGAGGAACACCGATTTCAGATCACCGCGTCGGTACGCGCGCTGGTGCACGCTCTCGACGCCGTCGGGCAACTTCGCCAATACCTCCTTCGCGATCACCCTCACCCGGGCACCTCCCGAGATGAGCTGGGCGGCTTTTCGTGCCCCGACCTCGCCGGCTCCAACGACGAGCACCGTCTGGCAACTGAGGTCGAGCACGAGTGGGAACATCAGGCACCCATCGCTATCGCCGTGTCGCGTTCGCCGTTCAGTTCGAGCGACGCCACCGCGCCAATCATGATCACCGCCGGCGACGTCACCTTGGCATCTGCGAGATCGCCAAGTCGACATCGCACGGTTCGCTGCTGTGGCGGTGAGGCGCGCTCGATGACCGCCACCGCCGTCTCGGGACTCAACCCCGCCTCCTGGAGCTCGGCGGCCAGAATTGCGCGCCGCCGGACGCCCATGAGAACGACGAGCGTGATGTCGGCGTTGGCCAACGCACGAAAATCAATGCCCGCGCCATGCACGGTGGTGCCCGTGACGATGGTGACGCCGTGCGAGAGACCACGGTGCGTTACCGGCACCCCCGCGAGTAGTGGCCCCGCAAGGGCTGACGTGATGCCGGGCACGACTTGTACCGCGACACCCGCAGCATGGAGCGCTTCACATTCTTCACCACCGCGGCCAAAGACGAAGGGGTCGCCACCCTTCAGTCGCACGACCACCTCATGTTCACGCGCGAGACTCACGAGCAGCTCATTGATGCGAGACTGCGAGTGCGACAGGCCCGGGGTCTTGCCGACGTCGATGACTCGCGCCAGAGGTCCGACCAGTTGAAGTATTTCTCGAGAGACCAGCCGGTCGTGCACGACCACCTGCGCACGTTCGAGCAGACGTGCGGCGCGAAGGGTCAACAGTTGCGGATCGCCCGGGCCCGCCCCGACCAGGTGGACCGTCATGCGTCGCGCGATCGCACGTAGTAATCGCCGAATGATTCACCCGTTCGTCCTTCCAGCTTCCAGCGCTCGAGCAGTGGACGCAGTATCGCGGGGAGTTCGTCGAGTTTGATCTTCTCTTGATGTACGAGCGCGAGGCGATCCCCGCGTGGACTACCTCCAAGGAAGAGGTCGTACGTGTTCTTGGTTCGACCAACGATCCCGACCTCGGCGACTGCCGGGCGCGCACAACCGTTCGGGCAACCGGTCATCCGCAGTTGCAACGGACGTCGTTTCAATCCTCGTTCGTCCAGTTCATCCTGCACCATTGCGACGACGTCGTCCAGACGCCGCTCGGCCTCGGCGAGCGCTTGCCCGCACGTGGGAAGGGCGGGGCACGCCAACGCGGAACGTTCCACCGCACCGAGGTCCTCGACCGAGCGCACGCCGTTGACGGCCAGGACCGCGGCCACCACGTCACG
>JABBNY010000178.1:0-1550 GCA_019352095.1 Acidobacteriota bacterium | reverse complement strand
CGACCGCACCCAGGTCCTCAACGGATCGCACACCGTTGACGGCGAGGACGGCGACCACCACGTCTCGGTCGTCAGGAGCGATGCTGCTGATCATGATGTCCTGTTGGGCTGTGATCAAGAAATCAACGGGCGCGACCTGGGCTATCTCACGAAGCGCCGAGCGTAGTCCCCGACCATCGTCGTCGTCGCGCACGCGTCCCGCACCGACACGAATACCCAGCTGCCACGTTCCATCCGCGCCCTCGCGCCACCCCAGGTGGTCATCAGCGTCAGAGAGCTCGAGTGGCAACGGCTCGCGGAGCACGCGACCGAAACGCTGTTCGATCTCGTGGCGGAAACGTTCAACACCGGCGTCCGCGGCCACGTACTTCATACGTGCGCGTCGACGGTTCGTGCGGTCGCCCAGGTCGCGATACGTTCCCAAGACCGCGCGAATGAGAACGTCCACTTCGTCATAGGTGACGAACGCCAATGGATCTGCGAGGCGCGCAAAGGTGTCGCGATTCGCGTAGGAGCGACCGAGGCCACCCGCGACCACGACATTGAAGCCTTCACCGAGTTCATCATGGACCATCGGCACCAGACCAAGGTCCTGGGCCAGGATGTCGACGCAGTTCTCAGTGGCGCTCGCGATCGCGATCTTGAACTTTCTGGGCAGATACGTTGCCCCGTAGAACTCGTGTTCGACATCGGGTTCGCTCGACGCCGCTTTGTCGCTGTTGACGAAGATCTCCCAGTGCGCGCGTGTCGCGGGCTTGAAGGTGCGCGCAATGTGGTCGGCCATCGCGATCAGACGGGCGTTGTTTCCGACCTCGAGCAGTGAGGGGCACATCACGGTGTTACGTACGACGTCGCCGCACGCCGCAAACGACGTCATCAGATGCTCGTTGAGTCGGGCCGCCATCGGCCGAAGCCCCTGCTTGAGCACCCCGTGGAACTGCACGGCCTGGCGCGTCGTGAGTCGAATGCTGCCGTCAGCGATGTCGTCGGCGACGGCGTCCAGCGCCAACCACTGCTTACTCGAAAGACGCCCGCCGGGGATGGCAACGCGC
Organism: Acidobacteriota bacterium; assembly: GCA_019352095.1. Classification (GTDB taxonomy): domain Bacteria; phylum Actinomycetota; class Acidimicrobiia; order Acidimicrobiales; family RAAP-2; genus RAAP-2. The sequence goes on along the minus strand of JABBNY010000178.1, from coordinate 498 downwards.
ACCATGAAAATGTGCTCGAGCCCCTGGCCGGCCAAGGTGCGCTCACGGCGCACGTCACGATTGTCCTGGGCGTAGATGCCGTGGAACTTCAAGAGATGCTCGGACGGGCCCTCGATGGAGGGTTCGACGTTTCCCAGTTGCTCAGCCAGATCTCCCCTGAGCAGGTCGCTGGCTCGCTTGGACTCTTCTTCCACCGTCAGCGTTCTCTCGATTGTCACCGTCGCACTCCTCGCAGGTAGTTAATCTCATTAAATCCTATCGGAATAGTCGTATTTAAAACAAGACCAAAATGGTCATCTTTTGAATGATTTCTTAGTGAACATCGCCTCGATAAGAATGGAGACACATGAAGAAGAAACTCAGTCCTTGCGCCATCAGTCTCACGTTGCTCCTTGGGGCGATTTCCGCCATCAGTTTCTCAAGCACGCCGGGAGGTGCCGCCGCGGTAGCGTCGTGCGCTCCTGGGCAGATGCGCGTCTCACTCGGCACCTCAGAAGG
>JABBNY010000177.1:2742-5644 GCA_019352095.1 Acidobacteriota bacterium | reverse complement strand
GACGTTCCGGGCCCACCCGGCGCTCGGACCGTGGGCGCTGTCGAGGGTAGTCATGTCCGACGAAAGTAGGCACAAGTTGAGTTCACCCGAAGACGAAGAGAACTTTCCTGCGCCTGCCGTTGTTACTGCGTTCAGTATTCTTGACCTTTTGGTAAAGCGTTCCGGTCCGACGCGCCTGGCCGAGGTAATCAGCGAGTTGAAGATACCCAAGACCTCAGCGATGCGGGTACTACAAACACTCGCTCAGCTCGATGTTGTGCGTCGAGACAGTGAGAGTGGCGCGTACGTGCTTGGTCCGCACTTGTTGAACTACACGTACGCTCCGCGAAAGACCGAGATGACTTTGGTGCAAGAGTTCAACGTGGTTGCTGAGCAGTTTCGTCGCGACTACAACGAGACGGTGCAACTCGCTGTGCTCGGCGGCACCGATGTCACTTTCATTGCCAAGGTGGACTCGTCACATCCGGTGCGTCTTGTCACGCATGTGGGACGTCAGCTGCCGGCGCACGCAACTGCGGTGGGCAAAGCGATTCTCGCCCACGAAGCCCCAGCTGCCGTCCAGAAGGTATTGGATGCCGGTCTCATCAAAGCAGGTCCAAATACCATTACTAAGGTTGGCGCGTTCCTCGAGGAGCTCGATGCGGTACGTCGAAACGGTTACGCGACCGAACGCGAGGAATCGACTCCCAACTTGTCATGCGTCTCTGCACCGATTTTTGATGCGACGGGCAAGGTAGTGGCCGGCTTCACCGTGTGCGTGCCGGTGGTGGAGATACCTAAACAACGTCGCACCACTCTTATTGCCGCAGTGCGGCGGGCCGCACAGAGCCTCACCGAAGCCATTGGAGGAGATTTGACCGATTCGTTAGATGGCATGACCGCATGACGATTGCAGAACATGACCCCCTCACCACTGCGTCAACCCAACTACTGATTGGAGGAAAGTGGCGGTCCGGCGAACGCGACGCAACGTTTGAGGTCTTCGATCCCTCCACCGGTAGCTCGATTTGTGATGTCGCCGATGCTTCGGCGAACGATGCGATTGCTGCACTGGACGCGGCCTGTCAAGTCCAAAGCGCATGGGCGGCGACCGCGCCGAGGGAACGAAGTGAGATGCTGCGCCGGGCTTTCGAGTTGATGATGACGCGTCGCGACGAACTCGCGTCATTGGTCACTCTTGAAATGGGTAAACCACTTGCTGAGTCGATCGGCGAGATCAATTACGCTGCCGAGTTCCTCCGCTGGTTCTCAGAAGAAGCAGTGCGCGTGCACGGTGAATATCGTATGGCCCCTTCGGGCTCGTCGAAGATTCTCACGACTCGTCAACCCGTCGGACCGAGTCTTCTCGTGACGCCTTGGAACTTCCCCATGGCAATGGTGACGAGAAAGATCGGACCGGCCATTGCGGCTGGATGCACCACCGTAGTGAAGCCGGCTGAACAGACGCCTCTATCCGCACTGGTTCTTGGTGAGATTCTGCGCGAAGCAGGCGTCCCCGACGGTGTGTGCAACATCGTACCGACGTCTCGTCCCCAAGAAGTGGTGACCGCTCTTCTAGGGGATCCTCGTCTACGCAAACTGTCTTTCACCGGTTCGACCCAAGTGGGTCGGCTCCTCATGTCACAGGCCGCGGGCAACCTCTTGCGGTTGTCAATGGAGTTGGGCGGCAACAACCCGTTCATGGTTCTCGCCGACGCGGACATCGAGGCGGCGGTGGAGGGTGCGATGGTTGCGAAGCTGCGCAACATGGGTCAGTCCTGTGTCGCGGCTAACCGATTTCTCGTCCACGCCGCGGTAGCCGAAGAGTTCTCCGACCGTCTTACGGCTCGACTTGGGTCACTGCGGGTGGGACCCGGAGGTGACGAAGGTGTCGATGTTGGTCCGTTAATCGATGAAGCGCAGCGCCAGCGGGTGGCGGGACTCGTTGACGATGCGACGCGCGCGGGCGCTACCGTGCGCGTCGGCGGTAGCGCTCCGTCGGGTGCGGGCTACTTCTACGCGCCAACGGTGCTCGAGGATGTGTCGTCCGGGGCCGCCATCAATCGAGAAGAGATCTTCGGTCCCGTCGCGTCGATTCGAACCTTTGCCTCGGACGAGGAGGTGTTGGTTGCCGCTAACGAAACTGTCCAGGGTTTGGCTGCGTTTGTTTACACTCGCAACCTTGGCACCGCCCTTCGGGCAGTGGACAGTCTCGAGTGCGGCATGGTGGGTATTAATAGGGGGCTAGTGTCCGAAGTCGCCGCACCCTTTGGCGGGATTAAACATTCGGGTCTGGGCCGAGAAGGTGGTAGCGAGGGCATTCACGAGTACTTGTCGGTCAAGTACGCCGCTATTCAGATTTGAACGTCGCGGGTTGCGACAGCAGAAAGGGAAGTTATGCCAGTACAAGATTTGGACGGACGAATTGCGCAGGGGTGGGGAGGATCTGCTCCGAACGGCGTACATGTGAACGTCATCCTCGCTAATCGAGGTAGCGCCACTGCTGCTGCAATGACCAACGTTTTCGCCACGCCGACACCAGGATTTGTACCAATACTCGTCTGCACCGGTATCGATCAAGCGTCCTATGAGACTGTGAACCCGCCGACCATTCTCCTCAACAAGTCGGCCCCGTCAAGTGATTTCAACGAGACTCTCATCTACGGCGCAGCCCAGGTGGGAACCGCGCAGGCGGTGCTGGACTTGGTCGCCGATGGTCTGTTGGTCGCTGATCAAGAGACGGTCGTGTTCGTATCTCTTTGGATTGACTCTGCCGCTGACAACGAGACTACCGTGCGTCACTCCACGCGTGAGGCGGTTGGTAAAGCGCTACGCGAAGCCGCCCAGGGTCGCGCGCCCGGTGCCGCGAGCGGTCTGGCAGCAGCGCGCGAAGCGGTACGTCACCCTTTCTATGGGGGTGAGT
>JABBNY010000177.1:0-2732 GCA_019352095.1 Acidobacteriota bacterium | reverse complement strand
ACTACTCACCCCTTCAGACCGGACGTCGCAGTGAAACTTTGGTGAGGTCCTCGAGCAACTTGACAGCGAGCATTTCGCCACCGTTCTCGCCATAGGTGCGAAGGGCGCGTCGATGGATCTGCTCGACGAGAGCGGCCATTTCCACGGGCACCCCGAGGTCACGTCCCATGTCAACGGCGAGTCCCAGATCTTTGCATACGAGACGTAGTGCGAATGACTCGTCGTAGTCGCCGACGAAGACCGAGTTGATGTCGTGTTCAATGAAATGACTGTTCGCCGGACTCGCTACGAGCGCGCGCTGCAGAACGTCGATATCAATGCCCGCGAGACTGCCCATTATAAAGGCTTCCGCCGCAGCAACGGCGTGATCGAACCAGAGGAGATTGAGTAGGAGTTTGACGGTATGACCGGCACCGATGGGACCGACGAGAAAGATCCGTGCGGGATCGCCCATCGTCTCGAGCAGTGGACGCGCGGTTTGATAGGTGGTCTCTTCGCCGCCGACGAAGATTTGCAGAGTGCCGGCAATAGCCCCCTTGGCCATCCCGCTCACGGGCGCGTCGAGCTGACCGACGCCTCGCTCGGCGAAGCGCGGCGCGAGTTCTCGTCCGAGTCCGGGCGAACTGGTGCTCATATCAATCCACGTGGAACCGGAACGTATTGCCTCCAGCACGCCGTTGGTGCCGGTGATGACCTCGCGCACTTGGACCGGGCCCGGTAGCATCGTCACGACGACGTCAACCTCCGCGGCGAGAGCCGCGGGCGAGGACGCCACCTCGGCGCCGAGGGCCTTCAGTTGCGCCGTCGCTGTGTCATGGACATCAAAGACGGTGACCTCGTAGCCGCCCTTGATGATGTTGGCCGCCATCGGGCCTCCCATGTGACCTAAACCTATAAATCCGATGCGCATCGGATGTCTCCTTTCTTTGATTGGTGCTGATTTGTGTCCGAAATTGATGGTGCAATCTTGTTCCATCGTGTCATCCGTCGCAGAGTACGTCGCATGCTCACTCAACCTTCTCGTCGCCAGCGACGTCGTGCATCGTCGTCGAGAATGGCACCAAGACCTGGTCGATCGGGCAAGTTGAAGTAGCCGTCGTCGTCGATGGTGAGTTTGTCCACCAGAAAGAAGTCGCGTCGTTCTGTTGTCCATCCTGGCGGATCGTAGGGGAATTCGAAGAAAGGGCCACCACCTACGCCGGCACTTACCGCGGCGTTGGCGAGTAGGCCCAGACCGTTTGTCCAGCTGTGAGGCGTGAACCAGCGATTCTTCACGTGACTAAGTTCGGCTATGAAACGCGCACGTAGCATTCCCACAGCGAGCATCGCGTCGGGTTGGTACACGTCCAGCGAGTCCGCGTCGAGGTGCGCTAGGAGTTCATTAACGTCACGAGCCATCTCTCCGCCCGCGATACGCAGCCCCGATTGCGTTCGCAGCGACGCGTGACCCGCAGTGTCGTGTCGTTCGAGCGGCTCTTCGAGCCAAAAGACATCGAGCTCATTCAGAGCGCTCGCGAAGCGACGTGCCGCGCGAAGGTCCAGCCGTGGAGTGACGTCGCCCGGCATTCGCCAGCCCTGATTCAGGTCCACCATAATTTCCATCTGCGCGCCGAGTGCCTCGCGTACTCCGCGAATGCTCGCAAGACCTTGGTCGAGCGCGACGGGGTCGACACGGATCTTCATGGCACGAAAGCCTTCATCGTGTAAGCGTTGAGCGACTTCGACGCGCGCTGAGGGCTCGAGTAGCGAGCCCGTGGACGCGTACACGGGGAGCCGGTCGAGCGTGCCTCCGAAGAGAACGGACACGGGTAGCCCTGCCGCTTGACCAATGATGTCCCAGAGCGCGGCTTCGAATGGCCAGTATCGCGCGGCGTGGAAATTTATTGACTCAAGTACTTCAACGTGGTGTTGGATGCGTAGCGGGTCCGAGCCGAGAAAGAGCGAGGTGAAGTTCTCAAAGCCGTCCATGGTGTCGCCCGAGCCCACGCCGCGAAGACCCTCGTCCGTGTCGACGAACACCAACGTCGCGTCGAAGTATTCGCGCGGTTGAGGGTCCCACGCGGCGTGAAACGCTGGCTCGAGGGGGAGTCGTAACCGTTCGAGCGTGATCGCGCGAATCTTCATCGCGGGTTGGGGCTCGAGATGAAGGAGTTCCTCTCGACTAAGGGGATAGGAAGTCTGCTCACTTCGCGCTTTGTTCGCTTGGCACTGCGGCCCCCTCTGAGAAGTCCATATACGGTCTATTAGATTCTTATACGGACCATCGTTTTCTACCAGCCACGCCCAGCCGGCGTCAAATGCTCGAGCCAGCCGTCGGTTCCAAAGAGTTAGGGCACGGCAACGTAAATCAGGGGGGATCCTTTGTGTGTTCTGTGGTTGAAAAGTCGCGCGTGAATTCGATGCGCTGCAATGGTGTGTCGGTGAAGCGAAGTGGACTTGACGCGTAACGGCGTAGCGTTGATACCGTTTTGTGTCGTCGTGCAACGCTGTCGCCCCCGCTGCTGGTGGGGTGGCGTGCTCGAGGTTTAGCGTGGCCCATCTTGGCGGTACCTATGTCGACTGGTTGGTTCGCCGAGAGGCAAGTTCGCTAACTAGCGGGTTCCTACATGAGCAACTCTTTTCGGCCCTTGAACTTCCGGGTTGAGGCTGCGAGTGCTCACGTGGAGGGTCGGGTGGATTACTTGACAGGTCCTTTGGCGACTGCTAAGACTCAAGGGTCCGTATAAGAACCT
>JABBNY010000176.1 GCA_019352095.1 Acidobacteriota bacterium | reverse complement strand
CTGGGGGATTTTGATACGGGGGACTTCGAACTGGTGCTCTTGAGCGACTTCTTTGCTGAGACCTTCACGGTCGGTGTCTTCTTAGCGGGGACCTTTGTGGCGGGCTTTGCGCTGGACGGCATAGTTCTCCTCAAATTGCATTGGACAAGTGCGCGCCGACCCTAGCAGCCAACGCCGGCTCTAGGAGCGATCGTCGCGCGACGTCTGGTCGAAGTTGAGAACCTGCCCAATGGTCTGCTGGTTCGAGCCGGGTGCCGGCGCGGGCGGCGGGGCCAATGGTCGCGTCGAACTCGCACCACGCGGCTCAGGTCCAGCAGACGCAGGCGGTGTGGGATCTTGAGGTTGGGCCGTGGGCGTTGGCGCAGCGGTGTGCGTGGGTCGGGAGTCTCCCACGTGCAGGGAACTCTCAATCCACCTCGAGAATTCAGCCAGCACGCTGCTCAAGCGGGTGCGCTCGGTTTCGAGTTGGCGCGCCAGTGTGTCGACGTCCTCGCTCAATCGCTGCTTTAGACCGTTCAACCGGTTGACCTCATCCTCGGCGCGACTTCGCGCTTCAGTCACGATCTCTCGAGCGCGTTCCTGGGCGGCGGTCGTGAGCTCTCGAGCCTTCGCCTCAGCCTCTTGCTGCGCTTGCTCAATGAATTGTTGGGCCATCACGATCATCGCGGTGACCTGCTCGGCGCCAGCGCCAGAGCTGACGATGCGTGGCGGTGGTGTCGTCGGCACGGGCGCCGTTGGAGCTTGTGTGGGTGGGGCCGCTGCTACGGTGCCGCTCTGAAGTTGGTTGATGCGCTCGCCCGCTTGACGCAGTTGCTGGCGCATCTGGTGCAGCTGGTCTTTCAATTGGCGAGATTCCACCGAAACGCGTTCAAGGAATTCGTCGACCTCGTCGACGTTGTATCCCTTGAGGCCTACTTTGAAGGCCACTGTATCGATGGCGTCGAGCGCCGAAAGAGCGTTTTCCGAACTATCCATGCAGCCACCCTACTGCGCGAACGCCCAAAACAGTGGCTTCCTGGCTAGATGACAGTATTGAGGACCTCGAGAAGGATGATCGCGACGAGCACAGAGAAGTCGATGCCGACGCCCCCGATACGTGGGCGCGGCACGATCTGGCGAAGCGGACGAAGCACCGGCTCGGTGATCCGCCACAAGAAGCGCTTGGTGGCCGCGAGGCCACCCGACTGATCGGTCGTTGGGAACCAACTCAAGAGCGCTGAGATGATCAGCACCCAGATGTAGAGACTGATGATCTCGTGAACGAGGATCATTACAGCCCAGTCGACTGGTAATGGGAGGCCCGCAGGCGCTCACGTGCGTCGGGACTCAGGTGCATACCCTGAGGGCTCACGAGGTAGACGGCGCCCTTTTCCAGGACCTCGACCTTCGCGTTTAGGGCGTACGCCGTGCCGGCGGCGAAATCCACCAATCGCCTCGCGAGACCCGGATCAATATGATCAACCCGCATCACTACCGCGCGATTGGCGCGCACGAGATCAGTGATGCGTCGCGACTCGTTGTAGTTCGTCGGCGAGAAGATCGCCACATCGCGGTCCTGGGACAGGGGCGTGATGCCACGAACGCCATTACTCGGCAGGGGTCGTACGCGCGGTGCCTGACTGCCCGCTTCAATGACCGAAATCGACGAATTGCGGCCCGGGTACGACGGAGGGGCGCTGCGCTGTGTCGCCGGCCCACCGGCCACGGTCGTATAGGGTCGCGACGGCGCCGGTGCGGGACGCGCCCATTCGGGTTCTTCTTCGTATGCGGGCTGCTCGGAGAACGGACGCGTCGCACCCGCGGAGGCGTATTCGCCGTACTCGTCTTCGATAAGGCCTAGAAACCCCAGGGCCTTGCGCATCTTTTCTTTCATCGACTTCTCCTTGCGGCGATACCGCTTTGGACCATGTTAGGTCAGCGGGCTCGTCGCCATCCGGGGTCCGAAGAGGGCCCGACCAATACGTATTTCAGTGGATCCGAGTTCACAGGCGATCTCTAGATCGTCGCTCATCCCCATTGAGCGCTCGCGCAGGCCCAGATCGTCCGCCAACGACGTCAGCGCGGCAAATGCCGAGCGAGAGTTCTCTATCCCCGGGGCGGGCACCGTCATCAGCCCACGAACGTCCACGTTGAGGGCGCGGGCCTGTTTCACCAGGCTTGCGGCAACCTCCGGCTCGGCCCCACTTCGTCCTTGAGCATTGGTGTAGTCGACCTGGACGTAGATGGGCATCTCGGGCCGTGTCCGCGCGATCCTCTCGATCTCCTTCGCCCGTGAGACCCCGCACAAGAGGTCCGACCACTGCACGGCGTGACCGATCTTGTTGCTCTGCAGTGCCCCGAGGTAGTGCCACGTCATGGCTAAGTCGGCGGTGGCCACCTTCTTCTCGTGCAACTCATCCACGTAGTTCTCCCCCACGAAACGAAGGCCTACTTCGTGCGCGGCGCGTACGGCGTCTGGTCCAAATGTCTTGGTGACCGCCACGATACGCACACTCCCCGCGTCACGCCCGCTCGAGGCGATCCGTTCACGGATGACGCCCAGATTCTCAGTTACGCGTTGGACGAGTTCGTGGCTAGCGAAGGAAGCTGGGGAGGTCGTCATCGCCGCCGACGTCAAAGAAGTCATCACTGGGAGCGCTTGAGAAGATGTCGCTGCGCGGACCCTCGGTCATCACCGGCTCGCTCTGGGTCTGGACCACGGCCTTTGGCGCCGCACTGTGGTCGAATCCCGCCGCGATCACGGTCACTCGAACCGCTTCGCCGATCGATTCGTCGATGACGCTACCAAAGATGATGTTGGCGTCGGCGTGCGCCACCGAATGGATGATGTTGGCCGCATCGGTGACCTCGCTGAGCGTCACGTTGGGGCCGCCGACGATGTTCATCAAGATCCCGCGCGCACCGTCGATCGATGCTTCGAGCAACGGCGAGGTGATGGCGGCGCGCGCGGCGTTGACCGCGCGGCCTTCGCCGGTGGAGGTGCCCACACCCATGATGGCGGTTCCCGCGTTGCGCATGACCGTATTCACGTCAGCGAAGTCGGTGTTGATGAGCCCAGGCACCGTTATCAGGTCGGTCACCCCACGAACGGCCGAGAGCAGGACGTCATCGGCGATCTTGAACGCATCCAGCATCGAGGTATCGGCGGCCGTCACCGACAACAAGCGGTCGTTCGGTATCACGATCAGGGTGTCCACCTTCTCGCGCAGGGCCTGAATGCCCTTTTCAGCCTGCGTGGCACGACGTTTGCCCTCGAACGAGAAGGGCCTGGTCACTACACCGATGGTCAGTATCCCAAGGGAGCGAGCGATTTCGGCGACCACTGGCGCCGCCCCCGTGCCCGTTCCACCACCCTCACCTGCGGTAATGAACACCATGTCGGTGTCCTTCAGGGCTTCTTCGATCTCACCGCGATGGTCTTCAGCCGCCTGTCGGCCGATCTCGGGATCGCTTCCCGCACCCAGTCCACGCGTCAATTGTCGGCCGATGTCGAGCTTCAGATCCGCTTCACTCAAGAGCAGTGCCTGTGCATCGGTGTTCGCCGCTATGAACTCGATGTTGCGCAGCCCCGAGGTAATCATGCGGTTAACCGCATTCACCCCGCCACCACCCACGCCGATGACCTTGATAACAGCGTGATAGTTGCTCTGGTTGAGACTCATGAACTCCCCTTGGGTTAACTCTGGTTGTGCGTTCCCTCGATGAGGGTCGATATCTTTGGCGAACAAATGTCCTCGAAGGCTAGTCATGACTTCGATTTTGGTCAAATGCCCAGCATTATGAGGGTGGTGGACCGGTAACTGCCAATTCCCCCGGCACGCTCACATCAACCACGTCCCCCGGCCCTAGGGTGCTATGAGCGATGACCGAGGCGATGGCGACGAACTTGTCCTTCAGTTCGATTGGCAGGCCCAGGATGAAGGTGACGGGGGTCGTCATCTTGAGTCGCACCACGCCCTTGGCGTCCACGACGATCTGAGACACCTGCGATGCGAAGGCCCGCGGTAACTGCGCGGCGACCAGCGCCGCACCACTGCCCGCGCGTTGAAATGGCCACGTCGCGCTCAGGGGGTGATCGTAGATAAGCGTCGGATAGTTCGCGTGCAGTGGTGCGGGACCGAGGTCGCGACCCAATGGGTCGACGTACTGCAATTGATGCTTCGCGTTGAACGCCACCGCCACGGGCGACGCTTCGTGAACTGTCACGGTCACCGAGTTGGGCCAGTGTTCACTCAAGGTCGCACGCTGCACCCACGGAAACACCTGAAGCTTTCGTTCGATCGCATTCGACGAGAGCGTGAACATCGACGGATGTGTCGCGAGCCCCGACGCCTGCAACACCTGGGCCACCGACTCGTGACGAGCACCGAGCACGGTCACGTGCTGAACGCGAAGAAAGGGCTGTCGAAGCGCCCATGCGCCGCCAAGCCCGAGCACCGTGACCAGTAGGCCCGTGAGCAACAGCACCATGGTCCGTCGATGAGCGCCCTTCTTCTTGGTGTGAAGCGCAACGGGCTCCTCATTGCGCGACGAACCCGTGGGCGCGCGCGCGCCAGTGCGCGATGGTCTCGTTCGAGACGGTGCGCGACGAGTCGATCGCGGCGCCTCGTTCGTTCGAAGGGGGGCGCGTCGTCGACTCACAACGACACCTCAAAGCCAATGAACCGGTGTTCGCTGCGCAGTTGCACCCCCGACGCACCAGCGACTCGCTCACGAACGATGCGCATGAGCTGGTACACGTCATCGGCACGCCCACCGGGATCAACCTGGATGAAATTCGCGTGTTTCTCACTGACGACGGCGCTGCCGACGCGAAGACCGCGACATCCCGCCGCATCGATGAGTCGCCCGGCGAAATCTCCATCGGGGTTGTGAAAGACACTACCAGCGTTGGCCCCACCGGGTTGATGCTCGCGCCGCCAGCGAACGATCTCCTTCAGCCGCTCACCGGCGTCGTGCGCGTCGCCGCGATTCAGTGCGAGGGTCACCCGAGTTACCAGTTCGCCCTCGCCAACGGCGCTCGAACGGTACGAGAAGTCGAGTTGTTCGCGGGTCCACTCGCGAGCGCCACGCTGGTTGAGCGACGACACTTCCACCACCGACGCCGCCATATCGGAGCCGTGACCTCCCGCGTTCATGACGACTGCGCCACCGAAAGTCCCCGGCACGCCCACGGCCCACTCGAAGCCCACGATGCCCTCATTCGAGAGGCGCCGCGCCGCGACCGGCAGGTCGAGGCCCGCCCCCGCGTGCACCGTGACGCCACCGTCGACGTTGCCGTCTTGCCACGTGAGCTCACAGAATTCTCCACGCAATCGAACGACGAGAATCTCATGCTCACCATCGGCGACCAACAGATTTGATCCGTTGCCCAGCACGACCACCGGCAATCCGCAGTCGAAGATCAACGGTCCGAGTTCGTCCAACTGACGACGCGTCTCGAGGGTCAAAAACGCTCGCGCACTCCCCCCGACGCGGTACGTCGTACGTGCGCCCAACGCCGAATGCTCCTCGATGAGCCCACCAGCGGCGAGAACCAGACGGTCGATGCTCACGCGTCGTGCCCTTCGATGAGACTCGTCACCGCGGTGGCGATGTCTCCCGCACCGAGCAGCAAGATCACGTCACAATCCTGACAGATGCGCTCGAGCTGATCGTGAACTTCG
>JABBNY010000175.1 GCA_019352095.1 Acidobacteriota bacterium | reverse complement strand
AGATCGAAGTGCGCCCGATGGGCAGGAACGTGCGACGAATCTCGCTGCTGTCGGGTGGCGAGCGCTCGATGGCCGCGTTGGCGTTCTTGTTCGCCGTGTTTCGTTCGCGGCCTTCGCCCTTTTACATGATGGACGAGGTAGAGGCGGCTCTCGATGACGTCAACCTTCAACGGTTCCTGTCGCTGGTCGATGAATTCCGTGACGAGGCCCAACTACTTATCGTCACGCACCAAAAGCGCACGATGGAGGCCGCTGACGCTCTCTACGGCGTAACCATGGTGCCCGGGGCGTCATCCAAAGTCGTCAGTCAGCGCGTCAAGCGCACCAAGGAAGTTGAGCCAGCGTGACCGTCGTCATCATCGTCGTCGTACTCGCCCTCGTCGTACTCGCGACCCTGACCGTCGTCATCCGTCGTCGTCGCAGTTCACCCGCACTCGTGAGTGCGCCGCGCGCGGCGATGCCCGAGGTGCTCGTGAGCGAGGTCGCTGAGCGGCCACAACTGGTTGACGAGGTTCCGGTCCTCGAGCAGCGTCTGGGCGCGTCGAGGTCGATATTCGACCGAGTGCGTTCAATGGTTGGCGCCGGTGCCGTCAGCGACGACCAACTTGACGTCGTCGAAGAGGTGCTGTTGCGCAGTGACGTCGGTGTCGCCACGACTACTGCACTACTCGAGAGCTTGCGCGAGAACGGGGCGCCCGAGGGCGTCGCGCACGCGGTACGTGCGGCGTTGCTCAGTTCCTTTGCACCCGAGCGTGCAGTCTCCACGGTCGCCGACCCGGGTCGGGTACCGGTCTGGCTCTTCGTCGGGGTCAACGGCGTGGGTAAGACCACCACGATCGGCAAGTTGGCGCAGCGTCACATTGACGAGGGGCGCTCGGTGGTACTCGCGGCTGGCGACACCTTTCGTGCCGCGGCCTCAGAACAGCTGCAGCAATGGGCTGACCGCACCGGCGCCGATATCGTTCGAGCCGCCGAAGGTGCCGATCCCGGATCAGTGGTGCACGACGCCCTCGGGCGCGCCGCGGCGCGCGGTGCGGACATCGTCCTGGCCGATACCGCTGGGCGACGGGCCAACAGCACCAATCTTCTGGACGAATTGAGCAAGATCCGTCGCGTCGCCGACCGTGATCCGGGTCAGGTCGTCGAGACGTTCATGGTGCTCGACGCCACGACGGGCCAGAACGCCCTCAGCCAGGCACGAGAGTTTCAGGCGGCGGCGAACGTGACTGGAATAGTGCTCACCAAATTGGACGGGACCGCGCGCGGCGGCATCGTCGTAGCGATTGAACGCGAATTGGGTATCCCGGTCAAGTTCGTCGGGGTGGGCGAGGGGGTCGCCGACCTCATAGTGTTCGAGCCCCACGCCTTCGTCGATTCACTGCTCGACGCCTGACGGTAGCCTTCAAGCATCATGTTTGACGCACTGAGTGAACGATTCGAACGACTAGGTACCTCCCTTCGATCTCGCGGACGATTGAGCGACGCCGATCTGGATGAAGCGCTTGGTGAAGTTCGATCGGCGTTGCTCGAAGCGGACGTCGAATTGGGAGTGGTACGGGCCTTCTTAGATGCCGTGCGAGAGCGCGTGAGCGGTGAATCACTCAGTCAGAGCCTGACGCCGGGCCAACAAGTCATCAAGGCCGTCCACGAGCAGCTGGTCGAGGTGCTTGGCGGCTCCCCTCTCAAGGTCACCTACGCATCGCGTCCCCCGACGGTGATCCTGCTCGCCGGTCTGCAGGGAGCCGGTAAGACCACGACGGCCGCGAAGTTGGCTCAGTGGTTCAAACAGCAGGGCCGACAGCCGTACTTGATCGCCGCCGACCTCCAACGCCCCGCCGCCGTCGAACAATTGCGCGTGCTCGCGGGCCAGATCGGTGTGGACGTCTTTAGTGAGCCAACCGACCCCGTCGACGTTGCGCGAAAGGGTGTGCGCGAAGCGGAGCGCCTCGGGCGCGACGTGGTCATCATCGACACCGCGGGTCGCCTCGCCATCGACGAAGCGCTGATGCGTGAAGTGCGCTCGATCAGTGACGCGACCTCGCCGCACTACACCTTCCTCGTTATTGACGCGGTCACCGGTCAAGACGCTGTCTTGACGGCGCGCTCGTTTCACGAAACACTGGCACTGACCGGCATAATCGTCACCAAGCTCGACTACGACGCCCGCGGTGGTGCCGTGCTGTCGGCGCGCGGCGTCGTGGGTCGTCCGGTGGTCTTCGCGTCGACGGGCGAGAAACTCGGAGATTTCGATCTCTTCCACCCAGACCGGATGGCGTCGCGCATCCTCGGTATGGGCGACATGCTGTCGCTGATCGAGCAGGCCGAGCGCACCATGGACGCGAGCGTGGTCGCCGAGTCCGCGGGACGGATGATGAGCGGCACCTTCACGCTCGATGACTTCATGACCCAGCTCAACCAGGTGCGCAAGATGGGCTCGCTCGGTGGTCTCATGCGACTGGTGCCGGGCGTCACCAAAGAGATGCGCACCGCCGCCTCGAACGTCGATGACGGCGAGTTGAACAAGATTGAGGCGATTGTGCGCTCGATGACCCCGCGAGAGCGCCGCGAACCTTCGATCATCGATGGTTCTCGTCGGACTCGGATCGCGAGGGGTTCAGGCACCACCGTCAACGCCGTCAACCAGCTTCTCAAGCAGTTCAGCGAGATGCGAAAGATGATGAAGCAGATGAGCGGTGGGGGTATGCCGAACCTACCCGGTGGGATGGGACGTATGGCCCAGGCCGCCGCCAAGGCGAGTGCGAAGCGCGGAGGGGAGTTGCCACCCGGCTTTGAGGCCCTCGGGGCTGGAATGAACGCCGCCGCGCCCGTTGTGCGCAGCGGTGGTGGAAAAAACAAGAAGAAGAAGGGTGGGAGGGTAACACCCCCCAAACAACGCTAAACTTTGACGCTCGGGTATATCGCCCAGTTCTGGTGGACCAGAACAAAAGATTTGAAGGGAATTTCGTCGTGGCTGTGAAACTTCGTTTGGTGCGTATGGGAAAAAAGAAGCAACCGACCTATCGCGTGGTTGCGGCCGAGAGCCGTCGCGCCCGCTCGGGTGCATTCTTGGAGATTGTCGGCACGTACCAACCCCGTGGCATCTCGGCGGCAGAGCCTGAGACCGTGTTCTCCATCGACAATGACAAGGTCGTGCACTGGTTGCAGCACGGTGCACAGCCGACTGAGCGTGTGGCTAAGTTGCTGCAGAAGAGCGGTGCCCTCGACGCGTTCGAAGCCGCCAAGGCCGCAAAGGTGGCCAAGTGAGCGACGTGCACGACGATTACGTTGCCGGTGACATCAACACCATCGACGAGGACGACTTCGACGAAATCGAAGAGACCTACGAAGGTTCACAGGATGCGGTCACCGCAACCGCTGCGCTCGAGTTCATCGCAAAGTCGCTCGCCGAGGACCCGAACGCCGTGTCGGTTGAAGTGAGCGAGCGTCAAGGCAAGGTCGTGCTGTCACTGAGTGTCGGACCAAGCGACATGGGTCGGATCATCGGACGTCGTGGACGCACCGCACAAGCCATTCGCGCGCTCGTTGGCGCAGCGGGTGCGCGCGATGGTGTCACCACGTCGGTCGACATCGTCGACTAGTGCCGAGCGCCGACGAGCGCCCAACGCTCGAAGTCGGACGAATCGTCAAAGCCCACGGACTGCGCGGGCAGGTCATTGTCGACCTCTGGACCGACCGGTCCGAGCGCTTGACACCCGGCAGCGAACTCACTACGGTCAACGGCCCGATTGTCGTGGTTGCCGCCGCCGCGCACCAGGATCGCTACATTGTCACCTTTGACCTGATCCAGAGTCGAGAAGATGCCGAAGCGTGGCGCGGTGTGGTGCTGAGCGCCCCGCGCATCGATGATGGCGATGTCATCTGGATCGACCAGTTGTTTGACGCCGAAGTGTTCGACGCGCACGGCGTGCGTCACGGCATCGTCGTGGACGTCGAATCCAATCCGGCGAGCGATATCCTCGTCCTCGATAGCGGGGCGCTGGTGCCACTTACGTTCGTCACCAGCATCGAGGCGAATGTACGTGTCGATGTGGACGTCCCTGAGGGACTGTTCGAGTGAGTCTTCGTGTCGATGTCCTGACCCTGTTTCCAGACGCGGTGGCTCACTACGCCACGACGTCGGTTCTTGGACGCGCCAGCGAGCGCGACATATGGCATCTGCATCTGCACGACTTTCGAGACGCGACCGATGACCCGCATCGAAGTGTGGACGACACACCATTCGGGGGCGGTGCGGGGATGGTGCTGCGAGCCGAGCCGATTCTTCGCACGATCGAATCAATACCCGACCTCGCTCGACCCGTCATCGCCCTCACGCCCTCGGGTCGCCGGTTCGACCAGGCGCTTGCCCGTGAGCTCGCAACGCTCGACTTCTCCTGATAAGCGTCTCTACGGCACGCATGATGCGATGGCGCTCGCGAAGCTTCGCGATGAAGGACAAGAGGTTGGCGATGATCGCGAAACTCTGCTCTCACTCATGGACGAGGTGAGGCGCCTTCGAGGCTTCGTGCGTGAGATGGCCAAGAGGGAGGTCACCGCGGCGGAGAGAAAGTTCCTCGAAAGCAAGGCGCTCGAGGGAGTAAAGGACACCGGGGAGTGCATCTGCATCAAATGCGGACTGCGCCACGGTGGCGTTGTGGTGGGAGATCCGGGCTTCTGAGCCGCTCACCGGTCACGAACATTCCATGCCCGAAGCACTGCTTCGGGCATTTTCTCATGAGGGACAGTCGGTCAACTGGTCTTCAGAGAAGTAAAGGCCGCGGAGCGACCCGGCAGAGAGTCACTTGGAGGGACTCAGCAGAGCGCTCGCGGCGGTCAGAGTGGCAATTTGCTTCTGATGAACTTTAGCCTCCTGGATCCTCTCTTGCGATTCGCGCTCATTGCGATACTCGCGCTGCAGGTCCTGGCCGCAGTCAATGACGTCCCCGTAAGTGATTGGAGTGCCTTGCGGGATTTCAAGGAGACAGGAGACGAGCACCCGGTTACGAACGGAGGAGACAGGAAAGGTCTTGGCGTAAGCAATGAGCTGGCGCGAGGGGACTTGAAAGGTAAAGCAAATGCCTGAAACACCCATTCCAATAACGACAAGCATCCCAGCGACGAAAACCCGCTGTACCGCCACACGATTATTGCACGACTCATAAAAAAAGCCTGCGCCAACGATCGTTACGCCAAGCAGCAGGGGGCCAAGCACGACAAGATGATGATGGCTGTACAGAAACATTATCATGGGAAGATCCTGGAACTATGGGGCCTCTGCTAGCCTATGGCGATCGTGTTTTAAACACTCAATTCGCGTATAATGGAAATGAGACCCGGCACCGCTGGAGAAGGTATGCGTATCGCAAAAACATCTGCACCCCGACTTCGCTGCTCACTCGTTCAGATCGATGTCTGCAAGAGTCTCGCGGGCACCCCGATCATCGCAGCACACCTCTTTGGCAATTCCGAGGCGACTGTCAAGGATACCCCGCGCACCAGAATGGCCCTGGCGCGAAAGCTGCGGCAATTCGCCAAGGCACTCGAAGCCTAAAAGGCTCGCCGTTGTCCCTGGGGCCGTGAAAAATCGCAGATCATGAGGCTCGTGTCTCCGGGATCCGATCTTCTCGCACGTCCTTGGCATGCGTCCTTGCTCGGCGATCAGCTGAAAGGCACCC
>JABBNY010000174.1 GCA_019352095.1 Acidobacteriota bacterium | reverse complement strand
TCGCGGAGTCAATAATGCACTCCCCACCGAGGTCCTGGGCCCGGGAACGAAGGTCTCGAAGCCCTCGACCCCCGCTCGCGCTCGCGGCGAAGCCGACACCGTTGTCACGCACCGACAACACCAGCCACTTCGTCTCGATGCCGACCTCCACGGTGATCTCGCTCGCCGCAGAGTGGCGAACGACATTAGAAAGTATCTCCCGGAGGGCCTGGACGGCGTGCTGGGCGCAGTGCACGCCCACGCTGCGGTCGAGCTCGGGCGCGACGACGACCTTCGCGGGGATCCCGAGGCGGCCGTTGACCTCAGCCACCAGAGTGCGCACGCGCGAATCGAGCGAATGACCCTCGGGGAGGTCCTGGTCGATCTCGAAGATCGTGGTGCGGATCTCGTGAATTGTCTCGTCGAGCTCATCGAGCGACTTGTTGATGCGTTCACGTACGGTCTCGTCCTGTGTGGCGGCGAGGGTCATCTGCATGGACAACCCCACACCGAAGAGGCGTTGGATCACCGTGTCGTGCAGGTCGCGCGCCATTCGAGCCCGTTCTTCACTCAAGGTGAGTTCGCGCATGTGACTTCGCAGCAATGTCTGGTCGATGACGATGCCGGCGGCTCGCCCGAAGGCTTCGACCAGGTCCTGGTCCTCTTGGCTGAACGTGGGGGCGTCGAACGGTTCGGTGAGATAGAGGTTGCCGTAGACGTGTCCGCTGGCGACGCGCACCGGCACGCCCAGAAATGCGTGCATGGCTGGATGGTTCTCGGGAAACCCCGATGCACCCGGGTGGATGTCGAGTTCGTCGACGCGAAGCGGCTTGGCGTCTCGGATCGTTTCGCCGAGGACGCCCTGGCCACGTGGACTCTCGCCAATGAGTTGTCGCATCTCCTCGTCGATGCCGTAGGTGACGAATCGTGCGAGCGACTCACCGTCGCTCGTCAGCACACCGAGCGCGCCGTAGCGCGCACCCACGAGCCGACAGGCCGTCTCGACGATGCGACTGAGCAGTTCATTGAGACTGTCGTCAGTCTCAATGAGAAGGATCGCATCGATCAACGCGTGCAATCGCTGGGGGTCGCTGATGCGATGAAACGCCATTTCGGTAGCCTTACACAGCGACCGTCGAAAGTCACGAGATTACTCCTCGCGCACTCCCGTCACGAGGTTGAGAGGAAGTGCGAGCAAGGTCGCCCCCCGCTCGAGTTCTCTCGCCAGACTCGCCGGAAGCTCCTCGTCGGGGTTCGCGGGTGCGGCGATGCCCGACACCGTCACTGACCAGGTGGCGCCGTTACCTTCGAGGCCGTCGATCTGCACGGCGAGCACGTCGCCGCGTGTGGCGAGTGAAGAGATGGTGTCATCGCGGCTCGTGAGGATGAGGTGATCGTCACCGATCACCGCAATGCGCGTGGGTCGCGCGACCGGTAGACAACGAATCGAACTGACGACTCTGGCGAAGTCCGCCTCTCGAAGGAACCGCAGACACTCATCTGTCCCCAGTACCGTTCGAGATGAGTGCTGGTTCTGGGGGGCCATGCATGAAGCATCGGCCTCGCGCGAGTGGAGGTACTAGGGTCCGCGGTCACAACTTGGTGCAGCCCCTCACGACGACCTCGTGAGAGAGTGGGCTGGGATGAAGAGTCTCATCGTGACGTCGTCGAGCGAAACGACGAGAAGCGTAACGAGGTCCTCGATTCGGCGTGATGGGCGTGGCACGGCTCACGTGACTCGATTCATTGACGTCTTCATTCAGAAGTGACTCACTAGCAAATGTGGATCATGGTCGACGACTCGTTCGCACCACATCGGGTGACACGGGTGCTCGGTCGCGCACGAAGGCCTCCACTCGCATCATGGACTCCCACGCGACGCATCCGACGTCACCGTTGACTCGTGCACTGGTGTCACGACGTCATCTCGTTCTCGCGCATGATCGTGACTGGGTAACCCGGTCGGTCTAATCCGTGCGACACCACTACGACGGTGTGCCACGGCGCGTGGGCGCAGGACCTAAAGAGGGGGCGACACCTCAGCGAAACGAATGTACCGAGCGGCTCGCATTTGAACGGCGAGGGATCAGATCATAGATAATAGGCGCAACCAGGACTTTTCGTGAACCCTTGACTCTTCGCTGTCGAAGGCGCCTCAAGGTCGCGGACCGGGGATGAAGAAAATTAGGATTGCGCGGCGACGTTGCCTGAGTTAAGTTTATTCGACGTATCTAGAAAAAATACTGACTAGTTGGTTATCTCACCAATTAGTTCCGATTTGGGTTATTCTTGTGTTTTCTACAGAATGTCTAATCAGAATTATGTGGCGGGTGAGACAGAGTCAGCGGGGGCACTGATGAAACAGGAGAAGTTTGAACGTGCGAATTCTTAAAGTGCGCCGCGTGAGACGTGGCGCGAGTGATTTCCAAAGCGCTCCTTCGCGCACGGTCCGATACAACCCTCGTCGTCTGGCAATGGTGGGTGCGGTGTTGCTCAGCACCCTCGTGCCCCTTGGTGGCGCCCTCGTGACCTCGAGCCCCGCGAGCGCAACAACGCTCTGTAGTAGCGGATCAACCACCTCGAGTTGCTCGTCAACGGGCACCCTCACCCTCACGGGAGGCTCACTTTCGATCACGGCGCCTTCGTCGCTGGCGTGGTCAGCCACCTTGAGCGGGCTTAACCTGAATTTGGTCGACTCGACGCCCGCTGATCAGGGTTACATCGTTGACGACGCCACCGGTTCGGGTGCGGGGTGGCGCGTCACACTCGCCGCTACGACCTTCACGAACGTAGCAGGTCACACCCTGAGCGACACTGGCACCTTCTCTATGAACGGCAGCGTCACTTCTTCGACCGCAACAACGGCACCCAGCACCGCGTGTGTGAGTGTCGGTGATTGCAGCCTGCCAACGAACACGACCGGCTACCCAGTCGCGGTGACCACGGCCGCATCGTCGCCCACGCCCGTTACGGTGTACGACACGTCTGCAAACACCGGTATGGGTAGCGTCCAGATCGGCGGCAGTGGATCGTCGAATCCGGTTGGGTGGTGGCTGAACGTGCCACCGACGGCGTACTCGGGAAGTTACACCTCGACCTTGACCTTCTCTATCGTCTCGGGGCCGTAATCGGGTAAATTACCCCCAGTAGACGAAATTGGGTGACATCTAGGAGCAACGTGAAAAATGAAGCTCCCTAACCGTCAGGGTCGCTGGCTCGACCAGAACGGTCTCGCCGAGAGTTGGCCTCGACGAGCGATTCTGACCATTGCGATCCTTTTGACGATCATCGCTGAAGTTGTGGTCCCCGCAATTCCCTCGGCCAGTTCGGGTTCGAGTCTCACCAACGTCGCCTGGACGGCCAGCTCATCTCAAACGAGCGCCACCTCGGTCACCTACGACTACAACTTCACCACCGCGACCAGTGCCCACCTGAATTCCTTCGCATTCACGGTACCGAGCGGGACCAGTGGGACCCCGAGCCTGCAGAGCGTGAAGCTCTGGGCCGGCTACGACATCGCACTCTCGTCGCCAGTGGTGGCGCTCGCGGGCACGACGCTCACCCTCTCGTTCACTAAGCTCTACATTCCTGCTGCCACGCTGGTCAACGTTCAGATCTCGGGGCTGACCAATACCGCTACCGCTGGCACCTTCACCTCCACGTTCACCACCAATGGTTCGTCAACCGTCGATTCGGCCACGTCGCCGGCCTACAGCTTCACTGCAACGACCCTCAGCGACACGTTCACCTCGACCTCGAGCACCAAGACCGCAGATACGGGCGTCAGCTACTCCTACGGTTTCGTCACCGCTTCGACGCAACTCTTGAGTTCAATCACCTTGTTGCTCCCGCCGGGCACCTCGGGCACGCCGACGCTCACCGCGGTGTCCCCGTCAGCGCTCGCGGGAGGTACCGTCACGTTGTCGAACGACATCCTCACCTATACCTTCACCTCCACCTCGGTGAGCGCCGGCACCACCGTCGCCATTGAGGTATCGGGACTCACCAATCCCTCGAGCGTCGGCAATTACCCGGGTGAGCTCGTGACGACCAACAGCGGTACTGCGGTGGATTCTGGTGCCGTGTCCGCACTGAGTTTCACCCCGACGCTGCTCACGAGCCTGTCGCTCTCTGCGTCGGCCACGTCCACGGGTGCCACCGGGGTCTCCTACACCTTTGGTTTTACGACCGCCACCGCCCAGACCTACTCCTCGTTTGACCTGGGTCTGCCACCGGGGACAGGTGGTACGCCGAGCGTAGGGACACTCAGTGTTCAGGCGGGCTACGCCATACCGCTGCCGTCTCCAGTGGTCGTCCTCTCGGGTTCGCAACTGCAACTGAGTTTCACGCCGACCTACGTGCCATCGGGTGCGGTTGTCTCGATACAGATCAATGGCCTCACGAACACGCCGGCGCCGGCGAGCTATACCTCCTCGATTCTCACGCTCACGAACGTCACCTCATCGCTCGCCCAAGTGGACTCGGGCGTCACCAACGCCGTCACCTTCACATCCACCGCACTTCGAAGTCTCTCCTTCACCGCGTCGTCAACCTCTACCGGGGCAACCGGTGTCACGTACAGCTTCGGCTTCGGGCTCACCGCGACCTCCACGCTCTCCTCGATCACCATGACGGTCCCGCCCGGGACTGCAGGCACGCCGGTGCTCGGTACGGTGACCCCGGCCGCGATCGCCGGCGGCACGATCGCACTGTCAGGACAGACCTTGACCTACAGTTTCGCCGCGACCTCGGTCAGTTCAACGGTGACCGTGTCCATTGGGGTGAGCGGCATCACCAATACCTCCACGGCCGGCTCGTATGCCTCGACCATAACTGCCTATAACGCGGCCAACGCGGTGGCGTCAGGTGCCACGTCGTCGGTCGGGTTCACCTCATCGGTCCTCACCAACGTGTCGTGGGGTGCTTCCTCGACCCAGACCTCGACGACCGGGGTCAACTACACCTATCAGATGACGACCGGCTCGGGGTCCAACTTGAGCTCGATCACGATGTCGGTGCCCGCCGGCACGTCGGGAACGCCCACGGTTGGATCCGTGACCGCCCAAGCCGGTTACACCATCGTCTTGCCAGCCACCTTCACCGTCACGCTCTCGGGGACCACCCTCACGCTCTCGTTCGCCTCAACGTATCTGCCCAGCGCCACGGTGGTGACCATCCAGATCAACGGCATCACCAACACGCCAACGCCGGGCACTTACACCTCCTCGATCACCACCTTTAACGCGAGTACGTCAGTCGATTCGGGCACCACCGCGGCTGTCTCGTTCAACTCGACCGTGCTGGGCAGCCCGACGTGGTCGACGTCCTCGAACGCCGTCGGCGCGACCGGTGTCAGCTACACCTACAGCTTCGGCTTCCCCGACACCGCGCAACTGACGACGATCACCATGACGGTGCCCTCGGGGACCGGCGGCACACCGGGAGTCGGTACGGTGTCTCCGTCGTCGATCCTCGGCGGGACGGCGTCGTTGTCGGGTCACCTCTTGACCTATAGCTTCCCGGCTGTGAGCGTGAACGCGGGCAGCATCCTCTCGATCGAGATCACCGGCCTGACCAACACCACATCGGGCGGAAGTTACAGCTCCACCCTCACCGCCAGCGACGCCGGCACCGCGGTGGCGTCGGGCACCACGCCGCTGGTGACATTGACCTCGACCGTTCTTACGTCGCTCTCGTGGAACACGTCCTCGACCTACACCCAGGCCACCGGTGTCACCTACACGTTCG
>JABBNY010000173.1 GCA_019352095.1 Acidobacteriota bacterium | reverse complement strand
ACACCGACAATCTCGCCAAGTGGCTCCACGAGCACCGCCAGCACAGCCAGCGAACCCGCGAACTGGGGGAACTACGTGAGAAGGTCCGGCTCATCGAGCGCAGTGGTCGAGTACCGAGTTCAGGGCTACGCTCAGACATCACCCGGCGCCAGGAAGCACTGGCTCGCTGGACCCTTCGCGCCGGCCAATTGGTAGTAGTCGACGAAGCAAGTCTGGCCGCGACGTTCGCACTCGACGAACTCACGTCGGCCGCTCTCGATGCTCAGGCCAAGGTGGTCCTCGTCGGCGACTGGGCCCAACTCTCCAGCGTGGACGCCGGAGGAATGTTTCGC
The DNA here is from genome assembly GCA_019352095.1 of Acidobacteriota bacterium. GTDB lineage: Bacteria > Actinomycetota > Acidimicrobiia > Acidimicrobiales > RAAP-2 > RAAP-2. The sequence goes on along the minus strand of JABBNY010000173.1, from coordinate 5,471 downwards.
ACCCTCGTGCGTGACCGCGACGATGCTCCGACGCTGGCGGACGTTCGTCGCTTCAGGTCAGCGTGGGAGAAGGAAGCCAGTAGCGAGGTCCGCAACGGAACCAGCACCGCACTTGGCACCTACGTCACCACGGCCGGATTGCCGACGGGACTCGTGACGAGATGCTCGACGCGCTCTACACGGCGTGGAAGGCCGACACCGATCGCGGCCTGCACTCGTTGATGCTGGCGAGCGACACCGCGACCGTGAACGAGCTCAACGCTCGTGCCCGCGCGGAACGTGTCGCCAGTGGTGTTGTTATCGAAGAAGGGGTCGACATAGCTGGAGCGATGACCGCTGGCGTCAACGACCTCGTCGTGACGCGCGAGAACAACCGACGACTTACAGCCGACACGAGTTGGGTGAAGAACGGTGACGCGTGGACCGTCGCGGCGACGCACGAAGGTGGCTCGATGACCGTCACCCGGGTCAGTGGAAACGGCACGGTCGTTCTGCCGGCCAGTTACGTCGCGGAGCACGTCGAGCTCGCCTACGCCACGACGGCGCACCGCGCCCAGGGACGCACCGTGGATACCGCCCACGCGTTCGTCAGTCCCACCACCACTCGCGAAGTGCTGTACGTTGCTCTCACACGAGGTTCAGAGTCCAACCATCTCTACGTGGACACCCACTACGACCCCGATCCGTCAACCGGCCACGACGGGCTGACCGAGACCCCGAGCGCCCTGGAAGTGCTCACCGGTGTGCTGCACCACGAGGGATCCGACGTGTCAGCGACCGACATGATCCGTCGGTCCCAGACCCAGTCAATCGCCGCACTGGTCGCCGAATACGACACCATTGTCACCATGGCCGATGGCCCCCGCTGGGATGACGTACTCAGCCACTCGGGACTCAGCATCACCGAACTCGCTCAGGCCAAGGCCTCCACCGCCTACGGAGCGCTCCTCGCCCAACTACGCGACGCGGAGAACCGGGGCTTCGACGTTGACACCGAACTACCGATGCTTGTGACGGGTCGATCGTTCGACGACGCCGACGACGTTGCCAACGTCCTGCACTACCGCATCGATCGTTACGTGACCGGCGTGGGCTACCCCAGCCCACCGGCGAGCGAACTCGTAGCTGGCATCTTCCCCCGGCCCAGCAGGATTGTCGATCCCGACGTTGCTCTCGCACTGAACGATCGTGCCGGCGCCATCGAACAGCGAGCCCGCGAACTCGCCACAATCGCCATCGAGCGCGGTGACGTCTGGGTTCAAGACTTCGGTGACATTCCCGAAACGGGTCAACTCTACGAGCAGTGGACACTGGAAGTTGCCGCGGGCGCTGCTTACTTTGACCGCTGGTTGATTGACGAGCCAGGCACCTTCCCCGACGACGCCATGGTCAACCTGGAACAAGAGACTCAGCGTATTCGTGTTCTCGATGCCGTCCGACGAGCCCGCGCGCTCACCGTGATCGAGGACGCGCCGATAGCGCGAGCGTACGTGCCGTCCAGCGACGATCTTTTGGAGCCGAGAAGCCTAAACCTCGGACTCGACCTTTAACAACCGCTCGGCTCGCTCTGGCACATATTGCTTCGGTCAAAGTCCTGATTCATTTCTCAGATTGTGAGGATTTTGGTGATCGCACAGTCAGCCCGTACGGCGGACTCGGCGCTTCGCGCTCGTCGACTTCGGGCGAGAAGATGCGGCGTTTTCACGCTCGAAATGTCGAAATCCGTCGATACTTTCTTTACATCAATCAAGGCGCATCAACTCCTGGTGAGGCGGAGGCCCACTGTGAAGTATCGACTTGCGAGTTCGAGTTCGATAGTGGACCCTTCAAAGATCATGCGTAGCCAGTTCTCGACGCGGGTCTACTCCACAGTTGACGCTCAACACCTATAGGACAATTGACCGCAATACCTAATTTGCCCGGAGTCATAATCTAAATTATTGGAACGGTACGAAGGGGGCTGGGCAATGACTTCAGTTAGTTGCACAGCCACGAATCCAAAGGTTCTTGTGTGGGCGCGAGAATCACTAAATGTTGACGTCAGCCGAGCGGCGTCAAAGGCCTTAGTTTCAGAGGCAGACTTAGCCGCATTCGAGCGTGGATCCAAGGCGCCTACCTTGTCTCAGCTTCGGAAACTTGCTGAATTGTACAGGCAGCCAATCGCTACATTCTTCCTGACGAATACTCCAAAATCTGTTGAACGACCGATGGACTTTCGATTGCAACGAGGCCCACTAAGCCGGGAAACATTGCTCTCAATTCGCCGAGCCAGAGCGATCCAGACATTCTCGACCGAATTGGGACAATCCTTCGCACCGATCTATTGGAAGCAGGATCCAGATGCCGCTAAAAACGCAATAGAGGCACGCAAATGGCTCGATTTTTCCGAAGAGGACCAATTGGGCCTAAAGGATTCTCGTCTCACCTTCATTTGGTTGCAGTCAAAACTCGCCAGTCTCGGAATTGACGTACTTGTCCACAAATATCCATCATCCGATGCGAAGGCCTATTGTTTCGCCGAGAATCCACCACTAGTCGTAATAAGTTCCAACGATCCCCACTTAGGCAGTCGACTCTTCTCGCTGCTACATGAACTTTGTCATCTGGCCAATGGAAGTTCTGGTTTGTGCAGTCCAGAAGAGCGCCTGTGGAACTATGCGCAGGAGCGACAATGTGACAAATTTGCCACCCATCTTCTGATGCCAGAGCGCCTCGTGAGAAGACTCGCCGGAGATTCAATGGGGGCCGAATTAGCCGACCGCGTGGATGAGCTATCGGCGATGATTAAATGCAGCAAGACCGCCCTGTTAATTCGATTTGAAGAGCTCGGCCTTACTTCCCCAGCAGAAACCGCCGCAAAAATTCGCGAACTTCGGGATCGGTCACCGCAAAAGGGTAGGGGCAGTTCGTCTCGGAAATCAAATCTCTTGAGAGACTCGGGTCTTCGATTTTCAAGCCAAGTCTTCGACGCATATTCGAGAGATGTCATTTCAGTTCTTGACGCTTCTCGCATGCTCAATTTGAATCAAGGTGCTTTCGAAGAAATTGGAACGCAACTAGGTCGCTTGTGACCGCATCTCTATTTCCAGGTTATATCCTAGATACCTGCACCATTATTGAAATATGTAGGCGAATGCGCCCACCCGAGTTACGTCAGAGCGCACTTTTGATTGTTGAAAATTTGGTTCAGACCCGGCAAATCAAATCTCCTGAAGAGGTTTATCTTGAGCTAAAAGATCACGCAACGAGCGGCGATGTGGTTCTTGCCTGGTGCAATCGCAACAGGGTCATATTCGAGGACATGACTGATCAACAACAGCGGAATCTTGCCATGGTCCTATCTGACTTTGGCAATTCGGTCAAGGTCAACATTCGAAAATTCGATGCCGATCCCATCTTGGTTGCAATGTCACTAGAGATTGGATGGACCGTAGTGACTCGCGATGGCTATGGCGCCCTCGAAGGAAAGATTGGGGTACACCAGATGTGCGATCGATTCAATGTTCGCTGCATCACTGAGTTCGAATTCTTAAAGGAGAACGGATGGAAGGTTTGATGGGGCTTCTGGCGTTTCACTTGTCACGGTGCCAAGCAATCGTTCAGCTGCCCCTTGGCCCGCATCATTAGATGGTCAAAGTCACCGGGCCGCTTCATTACTCTTTCGAATCAATTCGATTACGAGGTCCAACCAATCAGCAGGAGGGCTAGTGAATCGCCTTGTGTAACTTCAAAGTGTCCAGCAAACCCACGCCGAATCATGACGTGAACTGCCTGACTACTCGCCATGAATTTTTCAAATCAGCGGCCCTATCTGACCAGCAAAGTGTTGGAGTATCCGTCGAATGCTAGACATTGTGAAGCAGGGGACATGAAGTCCTCTTAACTCGATTGTCAAGCGTTCACGAGTCACATCAATCAGTGAAAGGGCTGCCGGATGCGAAGTTGGATCAAGCAACTTGACAATGGACAGCGTTTCTATCTTTTCGCGGTCCTGATTCTCTTAGTCACCGTTTCCGCATATGGCCTCCGCTCGCACGCGCCAAACAGCGTAGCCGCAAGGACTGCGACTACCACGGTGCCACTTACGACGACCACAAAACCTGTGCCTTCTACGACCACATCGACGATTCACTCATACATTTCCGCAGCGCAATCAAGCAATTTTGTTGGGGACGTAAAGACGGTTCGTGTTCACATTGCCTATACATTCACCGACAGCGCTGGTACGGAATTCCTCGATCAGTACACCGACTACACCTCAGGTTTTGTCGTCGCAATATACTCAAGTGACCTGAGTAACTTCACTGTCGATCCCGCGTCAGCATTGCAGGGTGACACGCTAGACGTCACTGGGCAGATTGCACAGTACAACGGATACTTCGAGATACTGGATCCGACTTCAATTCAGGTTGTTTCGTAAGACATGAAAATCCAATCTGAGTCCGCCCAATGACTTGTGTATTTCTTTCAAAAGAAGGCCGTCGCATTTTGGGGAGGTCTCGATGACTCTACGTTCCAAAGTATTGATCGCAAGCACCTTGGTACTGTCGCTAACCGGTATAACTTTCTCTCAGTCTGAACCCGCATTTGGAATGACTACGCCTCGAGTCAACCAATCGGCGATTCATTCATGCTTAGCCGATGGCGACACCATCAACGTGGCAATGGCCGCCTTCGAAGCCAATTCACCAAAGGTCGTGCCAACGATTTCCCGATTGCTCTCCAAGGCAAATGGTGGTCCGTACTTAGAATCTTGGGCGCACAATGCACCTATTTACACGTACTCAATAAGTCCGAGAGGCGTCCTGCTGGTGGCGGCACCGTCTGGCTTTCAGCCGGTGCCATTTTCAAGTAGAGCGTGCACAAATGCTGGACGGAATCAATCGGCGATTAATTCATGCGTAGCCGATGGCGACACCATCAACGTGGCAATGGCCGCCTTCGAAGCCAATTCACCAAAGGTCGTGCCAACGATTTCCCGATTGCTCTCCAAGGCAAATGGTGGTCCGTACTTAGAATCTTGGGCGCACAATGCACCTATTTACACGTACTCAATAAGTCCGAGAGGCGTCCTGCTGGTGGCGGCACCGTCTGGAACAAAGAAGGTCAACTTTACGAGACAAGCTTGCGTCAAAGCTGGGTGACGTAGGTAGACGAACCGGACAGGCTCCCAGTTGAAACTGGGACCTCCAACTCATACTTCTTGTCCGACGCTTTGTTCGGTGCGAAAACAGTATTCAATAGTCCAAAACTTGTTTATGAACGAACATATCTTTAACGACGCCTTTTTTTCCAACATGTTCTCGTCCAGCTTCGAATTGGGGCTTAATTAAAGACAACACCTGCCCATCTTCTTTAAGAATGGCAAGCATGGCTGAAAAAATCTTCGTAATTGAGATAAATGCAACATCTGAAACAATCCAATCCACCTGTTCAGGAAGAGATTCTTTATTTAAATAGCGGGCATTCAC
>JABBNY010000172.1 GCA_019352095.1 Acidobacteriota bacterium | reverse complement strand
GGCGCGCGTGCGCCGCACCTGACCGGCGTGGGCCTCGCGCCAGCCGAGCAGCGTGTGCGCGAGGGTCGTCTTGCCCGCACCCGACGCGCCCAGCACCGCCACGCGGTCGCCGTGGCGGATGCTCAGGTCGACGGGGCGCGGATGCGCCGTGGTCACCAGCTCGAAGGTCTCGAGCACGTCGCTCGGCGAGGGCTCGACCCGCGTGGGCACGACGAGGTGACCGGCCGCCGCCTCGATGGCCTCGCGGCGGTGAAACTCGACACCGTAGCGCCGCACGTGGGCGAAGAACTCACTGGTGACCAGCACGCTGATGAGCGCGCGCACCAGCGAGATGCGCCCGTGCAGCAGTCCGAAGCCGACGTCCATCGCCACCAGTCCGACGCTCACGCCGCCGAGGAACTCGGTCACCAGGGACGATCCCAGGGCGCTGCGGATCGCGCGCAGGGCGACGGCGTGCTCGGCGCTCGAGAGCGCGGCGATCTCCGAGGCACCGTAGTCAACCGCCCCGAGGGCCCGCAATTCGGGCGCGTGCGCGAGCAATTCCATCTGACGTTGCGCCAGACGGGCTCGGCGCTCGCGGTACTGCTCGTCGAAGGCGGCCGCGCGGGTGCCCGCACGCTGATAGAGAGGGACGGCCAGGGCGAGGAGGACGACCACGATGCCCAGGGCCTGCCATCCGCCGCTGCACCAGATGACCACCAGGGCCAGGATCGACGCCTGGGCGCTCGCGCGCACCACACCCAGGCGTGGTTCGTCGGCGATGGTGTCGATCGCCGCAGCGACCGTGGCGGGCGAGGTGGCGCTCGGGGATTCGCCGGTGGTGCCACCGGTGGAGGCGGGCACCAGGAAGAACGTGACGATGAGTGCGCGCCAGTGCTCGCGCAGACGCCGCGCCGCGCGCGCGAACCAGGCGTCGAGCCATTCGCTGCTCGCCCAGCGCACGAGCACGACCACGCCGAGCAGCGTCAGGCCGACCCCGACGCGACCCGACGCGACGTCACTGAGCGCGAGCGCGCTCACGAGCGCCAGGGCGAGGCCGAGGACGCTCACCAGGGTGCCCCAGAGACGCGCGCTGCGCTGGAGGAGAACCGGACCGTCGTGGCGGTTCACCGGTCGATTCACCACAGTCCGGGATCGTCGCGGTGCGCCAGAGCCCGCGCCGGTCCGTTGAGCCAGTCGCGCAGGGCCTGCGTGGCACGACAATCGTCCTCGTTGTACTCGAGGATGCGTTGGCGCCAGTGCTCGGCGTCGTCGCCATCGCGCGCGGCCTCGAACCACGCCATCGACGCCTCGCCGCTCGGGTTCTCGTCGCGCCAGTCGAAGCCGGCGGCGCGAGCGAGCACCTTGAGCCCGAGGGGCCCCTCGGTCTGGATCTGCGCCTTGGCGTGTTCGTGCAGGTCGATCCACTGGGCGGGCGAGTGGGTGCGGAACTCCTCGAGGTCGCCCGGCGTGGGGCCGTCCGCACGAACGGCCACCGCCCGATTCATCGCGCCGTCCTCGGCCTGGGCCCAGAAGCAGTAGGCCGCGAAGGAGTGCGAGCGCTCGTCGCAGGTCGCGCGTAGCGCCGAGAACCAGGCCCAGAACTCGGCGAAGACCCGCGCCTCGGAGTCGGCGCTCGGCTCGTCCCAGTCGACGAAGGGGTGATAGCCCTCGAGGACGCCCTCGATCGTGACGCCGGACGTCACGCGGACGTAGGCGCCCCAGAGGTAGGTGTGCTCGCCGTCGCTCTCCATGTCGACGTCGACCTCGACGTCGGCGCGCGGACAGCCCATGAGCTGACCCTCGACGCGGCGCCGCGGGGAACCCGAGGTGTGGACGCGGGCCCGATAGATCAGGTCGTCGAGGCGTTCGATGGCCAGACCCAGCACCGCCTCGCGCGAGGTCGAGTCACTCGGGGCGCTGCGCGCGAGACGTGCGCGTTGGGGGTCGAGGCCAGCGAGGTCGCGTCGGGTGTCGACGCCGAACTCGTGCAGGAGACGTTGCTGCTCGAAGTTGGTGTAGTGCGTCAAGGAGACGTCGTCGCGCGCTTCGAGCACACCGCGACAGTGCTCGCGGAATTCGCAGTCCTCGCACTCGCGGTGCCAGTAGGGCGACGTCGGGAACTCACCGTTGCCGCTTCGCCACCTGTCGTGCGCGTCGACCAGCGCGCGGCGCTCCTGGTAGAGCGCGTCGTAGGTGGCGAGGTTGAAACGCGAGTGTTGGGTGTCGCGCAGGTCGAGCCACCAGACCTGACGTTGGCGATCGATGAGCGCGACACGCGCGAGCTCATCGCCGTAGCCGAGTGACTGCAGCACGCGCGTCGTGTGGGCGAGCCCGATACCACTGCGCGTGAGTGAGATCGTGGGACGTACGCACACCCCCGTACGCGCCACGGCGTGGGCGGGCGAGAGGTGCTCGAGGTCCGTCGTGAGGAGTTGGCGCGTGGACGACGCCTCGATCACCTCGGAATTCTTCACCACGAGGGGCGCGTAGAAGAATCGCTCGTCGTGGCGACCCAGACGAACGAGGGCGTGGGCCATCCCTCGCCGGTGCCCCCCCTCGTCGTCAGCGAGTCGCGGCGAGATCACCAGCTCGACCCCGCGATCGAGGGCGTCACGGGTGTCCTCGATCGAAGAGGCTCTGAACGTCCCCGGGGACTCTGACAGGGTCGCAAGCACGTTGCGTCGAAACTCCTCGGCGAGTTGACGACGACGTTGCATCTCGTCCGACGCCGGCACGCGGGCAATGGCAACGGGCGCACCTCGCGCGAGACAGACTCGGTGCCGGCACGCGAGGATTTCGTCGCCGCGAAGTGGAGTGCTCACGTAAAAAGACTACGAGTCTTTCATCACGCTCTTCGCGAGCCAAGGACCCGCGTGCCCCGCCGGGCCCGCGCAGTGAGGTCGTCTCAGGGTTTGGTGGGGGTGCGTCAACGAGGCGCGAAGGTAAGATTTCACACAGAATTGACGACGGCGAGACCCCAATGGGCCGTCGCATATCAACAACGACGCAACGTCAGTCTGAAAAAACAGAATCGGAGCAACTTTCCAACAGATTTAACCTTTTCGTGAGGGAGTTTCGTAAGATAGTTGCATGGCCTTCGCTAGGAAGAATCGTAAGGACGCAGGCGTCACGGCACCCGTTGCTACTGCGACGTCGCCCACGGACGTCGCCCATAATGTTGCCGGTACGGTTCTCACGACGAGTGCCGAGCCACCGCAGGAACCCAAGGCTCCCGCCGCGGTCATCGCACCCAAAGAGGTGAACAACGGCCAGTCGAACAAACGCCTGGGCGAGCAATTGATTGGCAGCCGACTCATCACCCAAGAACAGCTCGATGCGGCCCTGGCGGAACAGGTCTCTTCGGGGGGTCGCCTGGGCGAGGTCCTCGTGAGCCAGGGCGTGCTCACCGAGCAGGCTCTGGCCCACGCGCTCGCCGCCTTCTTCGGCTTCGACGTGGCCAATCTTCGTCGCGACAATGTCGATCCGGCCACTTTGATGCTGGTTCCAGAGAACGTCGCGCGCGAACACATGGCGGTGCCTATTCGCATGAGTGGCAACTCGCTCGAGGTCGCGGTCGCCGAACCCAGTGAGGAGTTGCGCGCGGAGTTGAGTCAGCTCGTGGCTCGCGACGTGCAATTGCGCATCGCACCGCTGAGTGACATTCGCTGGGCCATCGACTCGAACTACCGAGCCATCGGGGCGGTCGGCCAGTTGGTCCAGGCGTTCGAATCAGTCGAGGTTGCGCGCCGTCGGGCGGCGGAGGCTCCGGCGGCGGAGGCACCGGTCGGTGATGATGCGCCGGTGGTGCAGGTGGTCGATCGAATCTTGACTCAGGCGATGCGCGACCGCGCGTCGGACGTGCACATTGAGCCCTCCGACGACGTGGTGCGGATTCGCTTCCGTATCGACGGAGCCCTCAAGGAGATCTTGACGCTGCCCGCGGCGATCGGGCCGGGACTCGTGAGTCGCATCAAGATCATGGCCAATATGAACATCGTTGAGCGGCGTCGTCCCCAAGACGGTCAGCTGACGATCACGATCGACGGCACCGAAGTCGACGTGCGCGTCGCGACCGCGGCGACCATCATGGGTGAGAGTTGCGTGATGCGCATCTTGGACAAGACGCGTTCGGTTCTGCGCCTCAACGACCTGGGCATGCCCACGGACACCCACCTCGCCTATTCCAAGATGGTGCGATCGCCCTTTGGCATGGTGATCTGTGCGGGGCCGACCGGCAGTGGCAAGACCACGACGTTGTACGCGACCTTGTCCGAGGTGAGCAACCCGACGCTCAACGTCATGACCATCGAGGACCCGGTCGAGTACGTGTTCCCCTCCATCAACCAGATCCAAACCAACGACCAGGCGGGCATCACCTTCGCCACCGGACTGAGGTCAATTCTTCGTCATGACCCCGACGTCATTCTGGTCGGGGAGATTCGTGACGTCGAGACGACGCGCGTCGCGGTGCAGTCCGCCTTGACGGGTCACTTCGTCGTCTCCTCGCTCCACGCCACCGATTCAGTGTCGGCGCTGCACCGATTCCTCGACATGGGAATCGAATCGTTCCTCATCGCCTCGTCGGTGCTGGGTGTCGTGGGACAGCGCCTGTTGCGCCGCATCTGTCCCTCGTGCAAGGGCATCTACACGCCGACCCCCGAGGAGCTTGACTTCTACCACGAAGCCGGCGGGTCGAACAAGACGGTCTTCTACGCCGGTTCTGGGTGTAACTTCTGCAGTCACACTGGCTACAACGACCGCATCGGCGTGTACGAACTCCTCATCATGACACCCGAGCTTCGCCGACTCATCGTGGGTTGGGCCACTCAGGAGGAACTGCGCGCGATGGCGGTGCGCCAGGGCATGCGGACCATGCGCCAAGAGGCTATTGGCCTGGTAGATCAGGACATCACCACCATTGAGGAAGTGATTCGGAGCATGTACACGCTATGAGTAACGACCGCAGCCAGTCAAAGTTCCAATTTCGCGCCTTGAGCAAGGACTCCATCCAGGAAAAGCTGCAATCGCACGCCTCGAGCAAGGACTCCATCCAGGAAGAGTTGCAAGTGCCCGCTAAGAGCAAGGACCGCGGCGAGAAGAAGTTCCAATTGCGCGCCACGAGTAAGAAACGCACCCAGTCAAAGTTCCAATACGAGGCCTTTGATCCGAGCGGCGAGAGGGTCAAGGGTGTCGAGAGTGCCGTTTCCTCGGGTGCCGTGCACTTGGCCTTGCTCGAAAAGGGCTTCCAACCCATCGAGGTGACGGAGAAGACCAACATCTTGAAGTTCGAGATCACCAAGAAGCGAGTGCCGCGCAAGGACGTCATGAACTTCACCCGCCAGTTGGCGGTGTTCATCCGTTCGGGCATCCCGATCATGGAAGCTCTCGAGGTCATCGTCGAGGAGACCCCCAATAAATTACTGAACAAGATCGTGAAGCAGATGGTGGATGATCTGCGTGCCGGTGACACCTTCGCAATGGCGGCCACGGGTCACCCCGAGGCGTTCCCGACCTTCTACGTGGGAATCTTGGAATCAGCGGAGTTGACGGGAAACCTCGACGGTGTCCTCAATCAGTTGGCGGACTACATCGAACGCGACACACGCGCGCGCGGACGCATCTCGGCGGCGCTGGTGTATCCGGCGGTGGTGTCGGTGATGTCGGTGGTGACCGTCATCGTCCTCGGCGCCTTCGTGCTACCGCGTTTCGTGGTCTTCTTCAAATCGCTCAACGCCAAATTGCCGCTGCCCACGCGTATGCTGCTCAATTCGTCGAGCTTCATGAGTACGTACTGGTACATCATCTTCGCGCTGGTTCTGGCCATCATGGCCGGATTCATTTGGATGCGGCGTTCGCCCAAGGGTCGTGCCCAACTCGACCAGATAC
>JABBNY010000171.1 GCA_019352095.1 Acidobacteriota bacterium | reverse complement strand
GGTCGGCGTCAACACACCGTTGCACCAGTTCACCGTTTTGGGTGGCGCTACTCGCTACACCATCATGACGACGTCGAAGGCGACGTACACCCTCAACGCGGCGCGAACGACCTTCTTCGCACTGCGGGTAGGCCAGCCGGTGACGGTACGCGGGATCTTCCGTGCTCGCTTCCGGGTGGCGACCGCCGTGGCCCTCAAGAGTCCCGTTCCGGCACCAGTGTCGACCGTTCCAGCGACGGCGCCGTTGACGACTGCACTGAACACTGCGCTGAGCCAGGAGCGCTACGCGCTCGCGACGTATAAGAACGTCATCGTCAAAATCGGCGCGGTACGGCCGTTCAACAACATCGTTAACTCCGAGACCCAGCACGTGGCCACGTTGACGGCATTGATGACGGCGCACGGGATTACGGTTCCCGCTTCCACCACCACTGGTGCAGTGGCACCCGCAACACGCACGTTGGCGTGCCAGTTGGGCGTGACGGTGGAGTCCGGCCTGATTGCGATGTATAGGAACGGCATCACGATGGCGAAGGATTTCCCCGACGTCGTGAGGGCGTTCAACAACCTGCTCGACGCATCGCAGTCTGACCACCTGCCGGCGTTCCTGCTCTGCAGTTGAACTTCCTTGGCCGCCGGCCCGGCTCTGCCGGACCGGCGGCCACAGTCGTCTCCGGAGGGTACTCACTCCGCGGGGTCCATTCTTGGGTCTGATTTCTCTGGGCCGAAGCGGACTTTTTCATGCTTGAAGCCTCCTCGGGGAGCTCCTCGACGAGAATCGGCGACTTCGCGCGCACAACGAACTCTTGATCGCGGCAACCAGCCAGGAGATCACCGTTAGAGAACTGGCTGCGAAGATGTCCGACGACGGCTCGATGAACGTGCAGATCGTCGACGGCGAAGAGGGAATTTCTCACCCCGACATTCGAATCCTCGCGGCGACGGCCCTGTCACTGCTCGAACTCGATGGCACCGCTCCGCCGTATTATTGCACGGCAGAGTTCTCAGGTCGCCTCGCGTCTGGCGAGACGAACTTCGTTGAGATCGCGACATGTAAGTCGAAGAACCAGACGCCGCACCTGCTGCGCATGAAAGCGGAGACTGAGCGCGACAGACTCTGTACTACCGTCGGGCGACTTGAAGAGACGAGAGCAGCGGCTCATGAATTCGCTCAAGTCCGCGCGGAGAGCGATTGGGACCACATTCGCGACATACTCGCGTAATCTGAAGGGCCCTCTGACCACACCATCACCGACGAGGGTGCGGTCTTGATCATGCGCGGTTAGTCCCTTCATGGAGTTCGTCGATCTTCACCTTGGCGTTGCGCTCATCTTGGTTGTCGGAATCGGGGAAACAACGAGAGCTCATGGTCTCGGCGTGCACGAGGATCGACGTCCTACCACTCAGCCGATGAAGGTCACGGGGCAACTCGCGCTCTTCGACGGCCTTGCCGCACACGCAGTGCCGCGTCGTCTCCTCGTTCACACCCACTGGGTAATCGTTTCACACGAGGCGACGACGAAATTCTTAACGGAAGTTAGAAGTACACACCTCGTCCAGTTGAGGTTGGAGCAATCTGCCTGCACTACGAGACTACCGAAATCGTCAGCCACCGACCCACTCGAAGGCGAATTCGCCTTCGAACTTACGCACCGCAACTCCCCATCGCTTCGATTCGTTGCAGTCAAGTCCGATTACGTCGAGCGTCCCCCAACTCTCCGCACTTCTATGCTCGTACGCCGAGTGATAGTGACCATGTATCAAGGTTGACGGAGTAACGAGCTCCAACACTTCGCGCACTCGCTCGCGGTGCTCTACGCACGCCGGGATCTCCGCCTCCCAAGATTCTGGCATCGGTCCCTCGTCACCCGAACCGGGGATCTCCCAGCTAGCGGGCGCATCGTGTCTGATCAGGATGTCTGCGTGGCCACCAGCCGCGACTGCCTCGATATCGTCGTCGTTGATTCTCTCTTCGGGGAACCAAGTCTTGCCTTCTTGCAGGTCGCTTCGATTGATCGACGCGGCCCCGCCGACACACGCCACGCTCCGTCCGGCAACTTCAATACCCGAACCGCGGGGAAGGTACACGAAGCCCGGTGAGAGTTCAACGGGATCTCGACTCCCTTCAGGCACGCCGGCGGCCACCCACGCTGCCCTCTGTGTCGGAATCATCAGGAATCTTTACAAATTCCCGTCCGGTGGTGTCGGTCTCGTCCGGTGGTGTCGGATTGGTATGTGGGATAAAGCGTGGGATTTTTGTCTTGGCGATGCTGCGAGTGCAACCTACTATCTGAAGGCGACCGTGTGAAAGAGCACTCGTCACCTTCAGCTACAGAGAATTTCCAAAGCCGTTTGGACTCTCAGTCTGGTTTCGACATCGAAGCCGACCCAGATTTGATCGCCGTCATTCGACAGGCGCGCCTCGATTTCTCGAAGCAATTTCACATCTTCAATCGAAAGACTCCCGCGAACCTCAACCGGATCGTCGATGATCGAGATGAGTTCCACTAGATCTTCGCCATGCCGAGGCTGATCGACTGTCTTTGGGTCCACCATTGCGTATCCCTTCACAACAATGGCCCCCATAAGGAGAGGAACTTTTAATTCGACGTCGGCGGCGTCATCGCTGTAGTGAATTCGAACCAGCTCTGACACCTGTAGCGCGCGCCGGCCGCCGGGGATCGCGAGACTTCGAATATTCCCGCTGATATCAAGGTCCGCTGGATCGGAATCATCTGGGCACAGCACATCAATGTGGGCGAAGTTGCTAACGAACGAACAGCGAGCGACGTTGTCGTTGTCCCAGGCGTCGGGAGGAACTTCGTAACCAGCTTGTTGAAGAGCCCACGCCACGTCGGCGAGAATTCTCGCGTCCGCGCAGATGTCAACGAGTACATCGGCATCTCTTGTCTGTTGTGCCCTTGGAAGGGCTCTCCCGATATCACGACTAGCGACGAGCACCATCATGCCGCCCACTAGGCACCAATTCTCAGTTGGGACTCTCATCGAAAGTATCTGAAGCCCTCGCAGAGATGCTTCGTGTCGAGGAAGCAAATCCAACGTGAGGTCAATCTCACGCATACAGGCGACCCCCGACGAGCCGGTCCAGCAGCGTGTCAGCGGCACGATCTTCACGATCAGCCAGATCGAGCCACGCTACAAATCCATCGACAAAATGACAGTCCGATTCAAAAGGCCATGCTTCGTTCTCCACAACATGAAGAAACAGGTTCGCTCTGACAAACGTAGGACGTACCGCATAGTCCTTCACAAATCGAGAACGCTCATCTTCACGGATGTAGACGTCAATTGAGTCCGATAATTCGACTGGAGCGCCAGCATCACTGGCGGCGGCTCGACCTCCTAGAACTCCGCGAAAGTCCCCTGCTATTCGCTTCAATAACCCCGGGTGCACGTAGCAGTCAACGTGACACGCCCTTGGACGCAGTCGACGACGAAGAAGATCAAGATCATCTCTGTTGGACTTCTCATATTTGCCGAGCCCTTCTCCAATAATTCTCCATGACGACAGTTCGCTCAGCGGCCTTCCGGCTGAACGCAACATGTTGTTCTCAACTGCCCGCAAAGCTTCAACTGGAATAGCCCACTGCCAGCCGAGTCGATCAGCGGGTAACTGTTTCGACTGCACCATCGCTTCAGCTCGACGCCGAGATACCTTCAATCGCTCAGCAACTTCGTTCAGAGTGAGCAGTTCACGGGACATTGCTTTATTATACCAAGTTTGGAATAATAAGTTAGATGCCTTCACAACTCAAAACTGATCAGGATATTTACTCGTACCTGTTGCCGAAATGACCCCGGGAATATTCAGGAGCTGTGCATGACCGCAGTATCCAAACCTGCGGGTTCGGCTCGGGGCTGGAAGTCAGCAATGTCCGACGGCGGTTTCAGGGGTGACCGTAGTATCTAAACCCGTGCTCTTTGCTCATTTTCGCGGATACGTATGCCCGATCGTTCGAGACTGTTGCGCGTTGAACCGACAAGTCAATCTATCTCGACTCGTCAAGCAATTGACCACCCGCGACCGAGTCGCTTCAAGCCGATGTTTGCCACACGCCGCTGTGCTCGCAGTCGGTCGTCGAGCACCGTCGCGCCAAGCGCGGTAAGTCGATAGGGCCGACGACGATCATCACTCTCGACGGGCTCGATGAGCTTCTGTTTCTCGAGTCGGCTTAATGCCTCGTAGAGAGTGCCCGGAGCGATGTGTACACCGGCGAACTCCTCCACGTCCTTCACGAGCGAGTAGCCGTGCTTCTCGCCACCAGCAAGACTCGAGAGGATGAGTGTGACCGTCCCTTCGTTGTGACCGAAGCTCGCTGACTTTTTTCCTGCAGTCATCAAGATCTCAGATCTTCGAGTTCCCGTGGGGGCTGTTGATCGTCGGTTCTCCGACAGACTCGCGCTTTGAACCGATCCAACAAAACTTGTAGGCGAAGAGTAAAAGGTCCAGCGACAGGATCACATAGAGCGCAAGAGTCTTGTGACCAATCACGTTCTTCGAGAGAAGCCATCCCGAGTTCAAGAGCATGAACCCACTGGTGATGTTTCTGTCCTTCGAGAATCGTTTCGCCGGACCATCGGTACGTATTCGATAAGAGTCCTGAACAAGACTAAAGAGGACGAAGACAAAGAGGACGCCGATGAGGACCTCCGCTGGCCACGGAGGGCGTCCACTGATTGGCCACACAAGAGAGACTGCCGCAACACCTACAGTCACCGCAATTGGAATCAGCACTCCTGCTTTGAACTTTCCTTCGCCCGGCTGCATCAAGATCACCCGCCACGTCAAGTTGTTCAATCGCGTGAAGATACCCTTCGTCACGACATTCAACGTACGAGCAAACGAGTATGGCGTTTCTTCGAACTCCTGCTCCAAGTGTGCCTCGAACTCTTCGCCGTACCGCTCGCGCCACGCCACTGGGTAGAACTTCGTAAGACGATGCGCGCGTCGTGCGGAGTCTCGTGAACTCATCGGGAGAGACCCAATGCGTTGCGATGACGTGACAAGTCGACAGGCGGGCCAACTGCTTGTATGGGGACCTGCGGACGAGTCGTGTTCGACACCATGAGGCGAGTATATCGGTAGCCGGTATACGGAACAAGCTGCGCTTCATTGAATCTGCTCTCTCGCTCCCATATGGCTTTGGCAGTTTCAAGCGACTGGTACCTTGGTGACTTCAGTCCTGGTCATCGTTGGTGGTTTCAACGGTTTGATGACCCCAGCACGCGGACTTTCAGTGGTCACACAAGAATCAAGTGCCAGGGGACTGGTGACGTCCACGGTCCGACGCGACAACTCTGTGACCATTCACTGGCGAGACGAGTGCGTACAAGACCTGAGCTCCCCATTTATTCCTCAAACGCCAACTGACGTTTACTCAACCTGCCCGGATGAACGACGCCGGTTGCGATTTGTCAGTAGGGCCGGTGGGGATCGAACCCACGACCCAGGGATTATGAGTCCCCTGCTCTAACCACTGAGCTACGGCCCCAGGGTCTTAGCCTAACTGAGGCCTCCACTCGAAATGTTCTGGGTGCCTCAGCGCATCACGCGGGCCCTTGGCACCACCCGCGAGCGCCGCGACGACACGTCAGTGGGTCACTCGCGACAACCTGTCGTGCCGCCTCGGCAACCTCACCCCATGCGCCGCGAGGACGAATCTGGCGGGACGATGAGAATATCTCAGGCAATTCACAATTTCCGAAGTTTGACCGTTAGAGTCACGCATCGACAACCGTGACGGCCTTAGAACCCGTCGGTTGGTCATTCATGATCTCGATACGAGTGAACATTCCCATCTTGTCACCGATGAGCACTTCACGTACTCGACTTGACGGGCGCCATCAGGTTGATTACCTTGGCGTCATGA
>JABBNY010000170.1 GCA_019352095.1 Acidobacteriota bacterium | reverse complement strand
TTCGAAAGATTCGAACTCGTATGCCGCGTCACTTTCATCGTTGGTTTCGTCGCGATGACCCTATTGAATTGGGACTTCGAGGTACCTTCGCCCTACTTTTCGTGGTGGTCGCGTTCACGAGCCTCGTACGCATTCCCGACGTGCTGGGTTCTTTGTTGGCCGGGGTCATTTTTCGAAGCGTGATCGGAAACGCCAAGGCCATCGTCGAGAGACTCACGAGCGTTGCGAATAGTTTTTTCATCCCAATCTTCTTCTTGACAGTTGGCCTGCAGACACACCTGCGATCGGGGATCACGAGTCTTTTGCCGACCGTCGCGGTCGTGCTGTGTGTGCTCAGTGTGCCCCGTCTCATTGTGATTCCCTATTTGATGAAGCGAGGGAACCCTCTTCGACGCAGTACGGCCGGGAGTCTGTTGCTGATGGCACCACTGACCCTGTTGATCACGACGGCCGAGATCGGGACCACTGGGGGCTTTATCGGTCCACGCAACGCCTCAGCGATGATCTTGACGGCGGCCCTGTCGGCTCTGATTTTCCCGGTGGTGGGAAAACGCCTGTTGATAGCAAAGGGTGCGTCACAAGTGTTGGGACGAGATGATGAGCCGGTCACGAATGAATGACGAGCCGCGAGCGTCCCTTCACTGACAGTTCGCAGGTACCCCTCTTGTTGATGTGCTCACAGCGCCCGCGAGGCAACGACAACAGGATGTCCGTGTCCCTCTACGTGACGGGGAGTATTCAAGGAAAAGTTGCCGCGTGACCGTGCCCTCAAAGAGGTGAGAGTCTGTTGCGAGATATCAGGCTACCTGATATTCTGCTCCCTAAACAGTGGCTGGTTCGAGATGCCAGTGGGGCGAAAAATGGAGTTCGTTGTCGACGCAACTCTGACTTCGCGTTACGCCCCGCGACGCAGATCAGGTTCGGGTCACTCGAAACATGAGGAGTCAAAATGACACCAACTTCAAGCGAAGCGTCGTCGATGTTGTCCCTGGGAACGTGGAGCACGGTGCTTGCGGAACTTGACGGTGACGGCATTGCGTGGGTTACCTTGAATCGACCCGAAAAGCGCAACGCCATGAACCCGAAACTCAACGAGGAAATGCTCGAGGTCCTTGACGTCATTGAGTGCGAGGACAGGGCCAAAGCACTCGTTCTCACAGGGGCGGGGGAGTCCTTTTGCGCGGGGATGGACTTGAAAGAGTATTTTCGTGAGGTCGATGCCGGAGGTCCTATTGCAAGGATTCGCTCGCGTCGAGCCTCGAACGAATGGCAGTATCGCCGCCTCATGTTCTTCGCAAAGCCCACCATCGCAATGGTGAACGGCTGGTGTTTCGGGGGTGCGTTCACACCCCTCGTCGCGTGTGATCTGGCCATCGCCGCAGACGATGCAATCTTTGGCCTTTCCGAGGTCAACTGGGGCATCCCGCCAGGCTCAGTCGTGTCGCGCTCGCTGGCCGAGATGATCCCAGCCCGCGACGCGATTTACTACATCATGACGGGCAAGACATTCACCGGTGCTGAAGCGGCCACGATGCGACTGGTCAACGAGGCAGTTCCCAAAGAGGAACTTCGCGCGCGAACGGCTGAACTGGCGAAACACGTGGCGTCGATGAATCGAACCGTCCTCGAGGCGGCGAAGACCGGCTTCAAGCGTGCTCGTTCGATGGAGTGGGAGACCTCTGAAGAATACCTGTACGCGAAACTCGACCAATCGATTGCCAACGACCCCGAACACGGTCGCGAACAGGGCATGAGCCAGTTCCTCGACGACAAGACGTTCAAGCCAGGCCTTGGAGCGTACAAGCGTGACTGAATCTGCGTCTGAGTCACCCAGGGTCTCTCGTCACGCTCTCGAGCGCCTGCTTCACCCGCGCTCGATCGCCATTGTGGGCGCGTCAGACGTACCTGAATCCATTGGCGGCGCACCGATAGCGCTCATCGAACGATTCGGGTACGACGGCGAAGTTCATCTCGTGAGCCGCACCCGTACTCACATCAACGAGCGTCCGTGCGTAAATTCGATAGACGACCTCCCGTACGGCGTCGATGCGCTGGTTCTGGCAATCCCGAAGATTGGCGTGGTCGACGCCCTTGAGGCAGCCGGGCGTCGTGGGGTGGGGGGAGCGATTGTCTTCTCGTCGGGCTACGCGGAGGCCGACAGTGAAGGCGCGGCGGACCAGCTAGATCTCGCGGTGCTGGCGCGAAAATACGACATAGCCCTGGCGGGGCCGAACTGTCTCGGACTCATCAACTTCACCCACTCGGTTCCCTTGACCTTCGGTGATGCCTCACCAAACCGGCGTTTCGATGGGCCCAGCCTCGCCATCATCGCCCAAAGTGGCGCCATGTCCTTGGCGCTCACCTACGCGGCAATGGCGCAGGACATTGCCGTCAGCTACACCATCTCGACGGGCAACGAGGCGGTGCTCGGAATAGAGGACTACCTCGGCGTGATCCTGGATCAAGATGGGCCTCGCGCGGTGGCACTACTCGTAGAGCAGATCCGACGTCCGACCGAGTTCATTGAACTCGCACGAGTCGCGCGTGAGCGCGGTATCGCGCTCTGTGTCCTGCACACGGGGCGCAGCGAACGCGGACAAGCGGCGTCGCTCTCGCACACCGGTGCGATCGCCGGTGATCAAGCGCTGATGCGTGCGGTGTTGGGCAGAGAAGGCGTGTTGTTCATCGACTCGCTCGATGAACTCATCGATACCGCTTGCGTCGTGGTGAAGTGTCCGGCACCGAGTGCCTACGGCGTCGCGTTCATGACGGATTCGGGTGCGGCGAAGACTCACGCCATTGACGTGGGCGACGACATCGGCTTACTACTTCCAGAGTTGACTGCACCGACGCTACGCCAGTTGACGGAGGAATTGCCCTCCTACGCACTCGCCAGTAATCCAGTGGACATTACCGCGATGGGACTCAATGACCCGAGTCTTTACGGCCGCGTCGCGTCAACGCTCCTCAGCGACGACCAGGTTGGTTGTCTCGTGGTCTCCGCGATGCCCGGCTCACACGTGCAGGGCACTCAGCAAGTCGACGCACTCCTACCGGTGCTCGCGCGGGCCGACAAGCCAGTGATCTACACAATCATGGGCGGGGATTCACCCTTGCCCCCTGAGAACATAGCGAAGATCTTCGACGCCGGCCTGCCCTTGTTTCGCTCACCCGAACGCGCACTTCGCGCAGCGCGAAACGTGACACACCTCGCGCGCACGTTCAACGATGCGGCTCGGCGAAGCGTCCCGGGGGTGTACGAAGCGCTGGACATCGATCCGAGTCGGCCGATGAGCGAACACGAGGCCAAGTCGCTGCTCTCGCACGCGGGACTGCGTGTCCCCGATGGGGGTGTGGCGAACGACGTGGATGCCGCGCTCGAGGTCGCGGCACGTATTGGCTACCCCGTGATACTGAAGATCGCCTCTGCACAGATACTTCACAAGAGTGACGTCGGTGGCGTGATCATGGTGTCTGACGAACAAGGATTGACCCGCGCGTACGAGCAGATGCTGAAGCGGGTCCGGTCCTCTCGACCCGACGCGTCGATTGAGGGCGTACTGGTCGAGGAGGCCGTGATCGGCGGGGTGGAGATGATCGTTGGTGCTCGTCGAGATGCTGCATGGGGAGACACCGTCCTCATTGGTCTCGGCGGCGTCTGGGCCGAGGTCTTCAACGACGCTGTGGTGGTGTCGGCCGATGCTGACCGAGCCGAGATCCTCACCGCGATCGAATCGTTGCGAGGGAGCGCCACGTTGCATGGCGTTCGAGGAGGCCCTATGAGCGACATCGACGCCCTCGTGCGGGCCGTTGAACTCATCGCGGGTCTTCTTCGCGCGACGCCAACCTCCGTGGAGATTGAAATAAATCCCCTCGTAGTGCTGCAGGCAGGCGACGGAGTCGCCGCCCTCGACGCCATCATCGTCACCCAGGCGTCGCCTGGGTAGATCTCGCCGTGGCCACCGTTGAAGCGAGCTCTCGCGGGTCGAGCACGCACGCAGCGTAATGACGAGTCCTTGGATGAAGTGAGACACATTCGTCGAGTACCTCAGCGCGATACTCACGCCAGACACTCGCGCGCGCTACCCAACGACGCTCGACTGATGGCGTAGTCGGTCAGTCGAGCGCGACAGATTCACTCACGGCGACAGATTGTGGATGCAATGGTTCAAGAGGTCTTGAAGTTGAGTCCGTTGTGTACCGCGAAGGCCCTCAAACATCTGCTCCTCGAGTTGATCAACGGCGTCATCACAGGACTCGAGCAGCAGCAGACCTTTCGCCGTGAGTCGGTTTCGCAGAATCCTGCGATTGACGACGTCGGGGGTGCGTTCGATGTAACACAACTTCTCAAGTTCTGCGATCGTCTGATGGGCCGATTGGGGCGTAATGAAGGATCGAACCGCGAGCTGTGCCGATGACATTCCCGGTCGCACCCGCAGTACGCTCAACGCGGTGTACTGAGCCGTGGTCACACCACATTCTTTGCAAATTTGGTCTAGTCGCGAACGCACCGCTAACTCGAGTCGTTTCACGACGTAGACAACCCTTGGCGACAAGGCTGCGGTCATGATCCTGCCCATCTCTCATCGGAGCACCCAGACAATCGCTTGTCCTTTGTTAGTTTACCTGATGCCCTGAGTTGCATAAAGGCACCCCAGTGAGCGTCATGGTCATTCGCACCCTCAACGACGCCGCAGCCTGACGAGCCACGCGCCAGGTTCGTGAGAATCGAGGCGCTGCGTCGGGTGTCCTCACTCGTCAGACACGCGGGTGTGCGGGACGTCCTCGGTCGATTCCTGGGCCTCGTCAAGGTGTCGCGCCGCCGGCGACGGAGAGCCCAAAAATTGAACTCTGTGGCGTGATTTAATCCGTGTTCCACGCCTATCGGCCAATGATTTGGTCTAAATTCGCACAACGGGGCACGAATGAGAGCAGAATGGTTGCTCGTGTACTTTACGTTTAATTGAGCGAGCAAAGAGGAAAGCATGACCAGTGGGATAGCCAACAACCTCGAGCCTGGCCAGCGACAGCGCGATCCCGAACGCACGAAATTTGAGATCTTGAATGTCGCCACCGAGGAGTTCGCCAACCGCGGCTTCGCGGGGGCCCGTATCGATGAGATCGCGGCGAAGACCCGCACGACCAAGCGGATGATCTACTACTACTTTGGCTCTAAAGAGAAGCTCTACGTCGCCACGCTCGAACGTTCCTATGAGAACATCCGCGTCACCGAACAGAACGTCGACGTGGCGAGCCTTGACCCGGTGAGCGCCGTGCGCCAGCTGGCGGAGTTCACGTTTGACCGCCACGAAGGCAACCCGACCTTCAGTCGTCTGGTGAGTCACGAGAATGTGCAAAAGGCGCAATTCGTCACTGCGGCCAGTGGTTTCCCAGGTCTCGATCGCCCCATCATCAAGATGTGGGAGCAGGTGCTAGAACGCGGGCGCGACGACGGAGTTTTTCATCGTGACATCGACGCGCTTGACTTGCATATGCTCGTCAGTTCGTTCTGCTTCTTTCGCATCAACAATCGCTACACGTTCAAAGCGAACTTTGGCCGCAATCTCGTCCAGAAGAGTCGTCGACCAATGTACCGTCAAATGATCGGTGACGTCGTCGTTGAGTACTTGACCAGTCAGCCCTCAGATGACTGATGTATCGAGTTGGTGTTGCAGGGCGTCGAGCACCTCGTAACAGCCAAGTACGTCGTTCACCGATGACGTTGGCGCACGGTTCTCAGTGATCGCCGCGACGAACTCGCGATCTTGCAGTTCGATCCCGTCCATCGATACCGCGACGTTCGTGACATCAATCGGCTCATCGCGTCCGTTGACGAGGTCGTCATAGCGAGCAACGTAGGTCCCGTTGTCGCAGATGTATCGAAAAAACGTGCCGAGGGGGCCCTCGTTGTTGAAACTAAATGA